>DASPSB010000207.1:0-7069 GCA_035624135.1 Candidatus Acidiferrales bacterium
CGACGCGCATTTCTGCACGCGCAGCTTACCGGTGATCGGCAGACATGCGAGCAACAACTCGCAGCGACAACGGAGGACAAGCAAGAAACCCCGCCAACTGGCGAGACCCAGAGCTTTCCCTTCAGGTCACGTGCGGAGAGGCTTACTCGGCTTTGCGGGGCTGGCGCCCCATTCCGGCCGCTCTCCTGCTCCCCCGTCCTGCATCCGAATCGTCGGACGGCAGGCTAGAGCAGGAGACCTTCCTACCACCACAGACAGAGGAACCCCCCTCTGCCGAACCGAAACAGTATAGAGAAAGAGCGCAAATCTGTCAAATCAAAAGGCATGCGGGGACTGTGGATGAGAGCGGAACAACGGTGCAGCCCGAAGGCTTCGGAACGCGCTTCCGTCGGTGCCGCTAACACATTTATTTTCAGTCGGTTATATGCTCCAGCAGAGCGCAGCTTGGGACCTGTCCAGTGTGGCCGGCGAGTGGGCCATTTGGTGCGAGAGAATCTCCAGCGTCGAGAAACCAAGGTGTCCGGATAGCTTTACCTCTTGCATATCTTCTTCTAGACTCGCTGGTGCGCGTGCGCGGCTCGCTGATGCCGGGGATGATCCCGCGGGGGATTCTCGCTCTCTCCCTTTTGGTCGCACTGTTCAGTTCGGCAGGGGGCACAGCCCAGGAAAAACCGGCAACCCCTCCTCAAACGCCTCCCACAGCGCCGACAGCCACGCCGCAGAAATCACCGGACTACTCGCAGGAACCGCTCGTCGTTGAATTCCTTTCGACGCGCGCAAAATTCGAAAACAACGGCACGGGGCGAATCGAGATGGAGTCGCGCATCCGCATACAAAACGATGCGGGGGCACGGGCGCTGGGTGAACTGGTGTTTGCATACAACAGCGCAGCGGAGAGTCTGGAAATTTCGTACGCGCGTGTGCGGCGAGCGGACGGCAGTACGGAGGAAGCGCCGGCAGGAAACGTGCAGGACTTGGCGGCGCAGGCCGTCCGAGACGCGCCACTCTATTCGGACGCGCGCGAGAAGCATGTGACGGTTCCCCGAGTCCGTCCGGGCGATACCGTGGAATATCAGGTGATCGAAATCATCCAGCAGCCGCTCATTCCGGGGCAGTTCTGGTTCGAGCATGACTTTGAAAAGAACGCAATCACACTCGAGCAGCGCCTGACGCTCGATGTGCCCGCAGAACGCGCCCTGAAAATCGCTTCGAGCCCCGGCCTGAACCTACGAACGGAGGAAGCGAACGGGCGGCGGATCTATTCGTGGGCCGCCTCGCACAAAGCACGCACGGTAACTGCCAACGGTCCGAAACCCGCAGACCAGCCAGATGTCCGCATGTCGACATTTTCGAGCTGGGAGGAATTGGGCGCGTGGTTTCAATCCGTGATGCACACAGGCGCCGCAGTGACGCCGGAAATCCAGAAAAAGGCAGATGAACTGACGCAGGCGGCGAAGATGCCCGAGGAAAAGCTCGAAGCCCTCTACGATTACGTGGCGCTCGATTTTCACTCTGTGAGCCTGGCATTCGGCGCGGCACGCTTCGAGCCGCATGCGGTAGCGGCGATCCTCAAAACCGGCTACGCGGATTCGATCGACAAGCACGCCTTGTTTGCGGCGCTGGCGGCCGCGGAAGGGCTGCGGGCGGACGCGGCACTGGTGAATTCGCAACGCACGGTAGACACGGAGGTGCCGAGTCCGGCGGCGTTCGACCACGTGATCACGCGCGTGAGCACGGGAAGCAAAGTGATTTGGCTGGACACGACGACGGAGGTCGCACCGTTTGGTTTTCTCATATCCGCCCTGCGGCACAAACAGGCGCTCGACATTCCCAGCGAGGGCGCGGCTGCGTTTGCAGAGACTCCCGCGGATCCTCCCTTCCCCGTGCACCAGGTGTGGCAGCTGGAAGGATCGGTGAGCGAACTGGGAAAACTGGACGCTCACGTTCATTACACGCTACGCGGCGACAACGAAGTGCTGCTGCGCCTGGCTTTCCTGCGGACGCCCCAGGCGAAGTGGGGCGAACTGGGACAGGCGATCGCCGCATCGGACGGGCTTCGCGGGGATGTGAACGAGGTAAAACCGAGCGATCTCAAGGATACGCGCCATCCCTTCACGCTGGACTATCACGTAGCGGTGTCCGGATTTTTCGATTGGACGAGCAAACGCGCGCAGGTGGCACCGCCAGTGCCGCCGCTGGCGCTGCCCGATGCGACGCCCTCGGCGGGCCCGCTGGTGCTCGGATCGCCGGCGGAGGTGAGCATCGAGATGAAGCTCGCGGTGCCGGCACGATTTTCAGCGCGCGCGCCGGTGGCTACGTCGGTGGCGCGCGATTACGGGGAATACCGATCGAGCTATTCTGCGACGGCGGGGGTGCTCAGCGCGACGCGGACGCTCAACATCCGCCAGCGGGAGATTCCGGCGGCGAGCGCGGCGGACTACGCGCTGTTTTTCCATCGCGCGGTGCGGAACGACGAGGCGCAATCGTTCACGCTGGAATCCCCCGTGGCGGCGACGGCTGGAATCCCCAAGGCGGCCGGGGCGGACGATCTGGTGGAGGCGGCTACACGCGCCTATGGCAGCCAGAAGTTCGCGCTGGCCGAACAGCTCCTCGAGCGCGCTGTCGTGGCCGAGCCAACGCATCCACGCGCCTGGAAATTGCTGGGAGCAGTGCGATTGGCGCAGCAGGAAAATGCGCAGGCCATCGAGGCGTTTCGCAAAGAGATCGAGCTCGCGCCCAAGGATGAATTCGCCTATGAAGGGCTGGGCCTGGCGCAGGCGGCGCTCGAACAGTACGACGACGCCATCGCCTCGTTCCGCAAACAGCTCCAGGTGAAGCCGCTCGACCCCATGGCGCAGGCCAGTCTGGGGGCCACGCTCGGGCAGGCGCACCGCTGGGCGGAAGCGGCGACCGAACTCGAAAAGGCGGTAGTGCTTTCTCCCGAGGATCCGCGGCTCTATGTGAATCTTGGGCGCGCCGAGTTGAACCTAGAACATGCGGACAAAGCGGCGGCCGCGTTCGACAAAGCCGTGGAGCTTGATCCATCGCCACCGGTATGGAACGAAGCAGCGTGGGAATTGGCGCAGCACAATGCGAACCTGGACCGGGCGCAGAAGTTCGCGGAACTCGCGGTCGCGGGAGCGGAGGCAGAGCTGAGCAACGTGACGCTGGAGAAACTCGGGCCGCGCGACCTGGCGCACACGGCAACGTTGGCGACGTATTGGGACACGCTCGGGTGGGTCTGTTCCGCGCGCGGAGAGTTGGGGCGGGCCGAACGGTTTGCCTCAGCCGCGTGGCGGCTCGACCTGCGGGGCGAGGCCGCTGACCATTTGGGCCAGATCTACGAAAAGCAGGACAAAAAGCCGGAAGCGGCGCGCATGTACGCGCTGGCATTGGCCACGGGGCGCGCACCTGCAGGAACGCGCGAACGGCTGGAGAAACTCGCCGGCGGCGCACAGCCGGCAGAGGTGCTGTTGACTCACTCGCGCGAGGATCTCGCGCACGTGGGCGAATTCAGCCTGCCGCGGCTTCGGCCGGCTGGCACAATCGCGGCGGCCGAGTTCTTTGTGCTGTTCGGCCCGGGCGGGCACGCGGAAGGAGTGAAGTTGATCCGCGGTGATGCGGAGCTGCGGGGCGCCGAGGAGAAGATTCGCGCGCTCGACTTCGGGCCGATGCTGCCGGATGAGACGACGGCGAAGCTCGTACGGCGAGGGAAGCTGGGCTGTGGGGCGAGGCAGGCGATTTGCACGTTCACGCTGATCCCGGCGGGTCAGGTGCGGTCAGTGGAATAAGAGCTGCAGCGGGCTAGAGAGCACAGACGATCCTTCGCTGCACTCAGGATTTTCGACCTGTGCTGCCACTACCTGATTTCCATCACTTCTTTTTCTTTGGCGGCGGAGAGGTCTTCAAGCTTCTTGGTTTCCTGGTGGGTGAGCTTTTCGAGCTCGTCGAGCGAGCGCTTGAGATCGTCCTGGCTGATCTTCTTTTCTTTTTCCAGCTTCTCGACGGCTTCTTTGATGTCGCGGCGCACGTTGCGGACCGCGGTGCGGTGATTCTCGAGCGTCTTGTGCAAATGCTTGACGAGGTCCTTGCGGCGCTCCTCAGTGAGCGCGGGAATCGGGACGCGCACGACCTTGCCGTCGGTAGCGGGGTTCAGGCCCAAGTCGGAGGTGCGGATGGCCTTGTCCACGAGCGGAACGACGCTGGGGTCCCACGGAGAAATGAGGATGAGCGCGGGGTCGGGCACGGTCATGGTGCCGAGCTGATTGATGGGCATGGGCGTGCCGTGGTAATCCACGCGGATGTGATCGAGCAAGGAGACGTTGGCGCGGCCGGTGCGGACGCCGGCGAGCTCCCTGCGAAAATCCTCGAGGGCCTTTTCCATGCGCGTACGCGCCTGGGTCATGGCGTCCTTGGTGCTGGCGATTGCCGTCATGCGCTCCACCTCCGCATGTGCCGTTGCCGCTTAGCGCGAGGAGCAAACCACGGAACCCACATTTTCCCCGCGAACGACGCGCTGCACATTGCCGGGCTTGTTTATATCGAAAATCACGATGGGCAGCTTATTGTCCATGCACAGGGAAATGGCGGTGGTGTCCATGACTTGCAGGCCGCGCTGAATGACTTCCAGGTAATCGATTTTGTCGAAGCGCCTGGCGGTGGCCACCTTCTCGGGGTCGGCGTCGTAGATGCCGTCCACGCGCGTGGCCTTGAGGATGGCGCCGGCCTTGATCTCAACGGCGCGGAGGGCCGCGGCCGTGTCTGTGGAGAAATAGGGATTGCCGGTGCCGGCGGCGAGAATGACGATGCGTCCTTTTTCCAGATGGCGCGTGGCGCGGCGGCGGATGAAGGGCTCGGCGACCTGGTGCATTTCGATGGCGCTCATGACGCGCGTGTGGCAGCCGAGTTTTTCGAGCGCGTCCTGGAAGGCGAGCGAATTGATGACGGTGGCGAGCATGCCCATGTAGTCGCCGGTGGCGCGCTCGATATTCAGGCCGCCCTGGCGGGCGCCGCGAAAAATGTTGCCGCCGCCGATGACCACCGCGACTTCGACCCCGAGTTCGTAGACGGCCTTAATTTCATTGGCGAGCTTGGCGATGGTCTCGCCGTGAATGCCGTAACCCTGGGTGCCCTGCATGGATTCGCCGGAAAGCTTCAGGAGAATGCGCTGGTAAACGAGGTGCGTGCGTGACGCGGGTGTCACAGAACTCCCTTGTGCCACGGCCATTCCGATTACTCCACGGATGCTGATGGCGCTGGACAAATTGCCCACAGCCACTGGCGCGGGCGCATCCAAGACATTCTAGCAGAGGCGAGCGCTTCAGGCAGGGGCGGGCGCAGCCTCATCGGTTTCAGCAGGGCCGGCATCCTGAGCGGCAGCCTGCTCGCCCACTTTGAAACGCGCAAAGCGGCGCACGCCGATGTTTTCCCCCATCTTGGCGATGGCCTGCTGGATGAGGTCGCGGACGGTGAGCTGCTCATCCTTGATGAAGTGCTGCTCGTAGAGGCAGGCCTCCGCGAAGAATTTATCCAGCTTGCCTTCGACGATGCGCTGGAGCACGATTTCGGGCTTGCCGGAGGCGCGGGCCTGCTCGAGATAATTGGCGCGCTCGCGCTCGACGATTTCCTCCGGCACGTCTTCGCGTTTGACGTAACGCGGGTCGAGCGCGGCGACGTGCATGGCCAGGTCGTGGCACAGGCGCTGGAATTCGTCTGTGCGGGCGACGAAATCGCTTTCGCAATTGACTTCCACGAGCACGGCAATCTTGCCGCCGGCGTGCAGGTAGGTGCCCACGGCGCCTTCGGTGGCCGCCCGGGCCGCCTTCTTTTTGGCGGCGGCCTGCCCTTTTTCACGAAGGATGGCGACGGCGGATTCCAGGTCGCCCTTGGATTCCAGCAGAGCGGAACGGCAATCGCTGAAGCCGGCGCCGGTGCGCTCGCGCAGGGTCTTGACGAGCTGAGCGGAAACCTGGGGCTGTGCGTCCTTGACTGGCTGCGTGGTCATAATCTCTCTCGGTCCCCGGCGCCGTATCGGGCAGGGGCGCCGCGCGTCCCGAAGGATCGGGATCGGCGGGGCGATTACTCCTTAGTGTCTTTCTCGGAAGGAGCGAGGATTTCTTCGGCTGCGGGCGTCTCGAAAGCCCGGTCTACGAAATAGCCTTCCTGCTTTTCATACTCCTCGTAGGCGCTGGCGTCCACAAAGGCAGCCGTTTCCGCCGGGACCGCACCGGCTACCGCGGCGGCGGGTTCGGCCACCTTCTGCGATTCGAGCTGCGAGCGCTCGAATTGCTCGCGGCCTTCTTTCACCGCGTCGGCAATCTTCGAGGTGAAGAGTTTGATGGCGCGGAGCGCGTCGTCGTTGCCGGGGATGACCACATCCACCAGGTCGGGATCGCAATTGGTGTCCACGATGGCCACGACGGGGATGCCCATGCGGCGGGCCTCGCGCACGGCAATCTCTTCGTTCGCGGAATCAATCACGAAGAGGGCGTCGGGGAGCGCGGTCATGGCTTCGATGCCTTCGAGGTTGGCCTGAAGGTGCTTGAGCTCGCGTTCCAGCCGCGCCGCTTCTTTCTTGGATAACTGGGCCATGCGGCCGTCTTCCTTCATGGCCTTGAGCTCGCGCAGGCGCTTGATGGACTTTTGTACGGTGGCGAAATTGGTGAGCGTGCCGCCGAGCCAGCGGTTGTTCACATAGAACATGTTGGAGCGCTTGGCTTCCTCGGCGACCGCTTCCTGGGCCTGGCGCTTGGTGCCAACGAAGAGCACGGCGCGGCCCTGCGCGGCCAATTCGCTGACGTAGCGCGCAGCGTCGCGAAACATTTTCAGGGTTTTTTGCAGGTCAACGATGTGGATGCCATTACGCTCACCGAAAATGTATTCCTTCATTTTCGGGTTCCAGCGGCGGGTCTGGTGGCCGAAGTGGACTCCAGCCTCCAGCAACTCTTTCATCGAAATTTCAACTGCCATGTGCCTCCTTTGCGAAAGGGACGCTTGGATCCGCTGCAGCGGACAGCGTCCTTTTTTGCCGGCGCCTTGTCGGCCGAGAATTGAACTGCCGTATCGACCA
>DASPSB010000224.1:0-2395 GCA_035624135.1 Candidatus Acidiferrales bacterium
CAGCTTGCGTTCACGATCCGCGGCATACGCAAGGCAGGCGAGGATGTCTTGCTCCGTAAGGAACGGGAATTCTCGCAAGATGTCGGCGTGGCTCATTCCGCTGGCCAGATACTCAAGCACGTCGTACACGGTGATTCGCAGTCCGCGGATGCAAGGTTTGCCGCCGCGCTTCCCGGGCTCGATGGTGATGATATCGGAATACCCCATATCCCAACTCTATTGCAAAAACCCTTTCGGGACAATCGCAAACGCCGCGTCCATCACCGGCCTGATGCGTACCACGGTGGCTTTGGTGGCCGCCCTCTTCTTTTCGCTTCCGACGCAGCGCGCTGCTAAGGCCGTTCCGACGGCGGCGTAAAACGCAGATGGAATTGCAGGCCGCGCGCCTCATTTCGCTTGATGGTTTGCTCGAGGTCGAGTTGCGAGAGCTCGATCACGCCCGGCGCGCCCGTGTCCGTAACATATTGCAGGCGGCCCTGGGCGACCCACCAGTCGGCTGCGGGGATGGTTTTGCCGTCCGTCAGGTGCAGAACCATCGTGGGCGGCGGGGCAAGCGCGCCGGGAGCCGGTTGCGCGGCTGCGCCGGAAGGCTGCGTCGCCAGAAAAATCAACGGGAAGATGTAGCCCGAGGGCGGCGCGGCACCGAGCGGGTATCCATTGCTGGCCACCGGAGCCAGCTCCTCGGAATAGGAGCCGATGCCGAAGCACGGGCCCACCGTCCAGAAGACGCCGGGGTTGGCGGCGGAATCACACGCAGGCCAGAGTCCGAACCCGAGCGGCAGCCGTTCGGAGCCCGCGACGAAACCGAAGCTGCCCGGAAATGGCGCGCTCAAGAAAAACGGCTGGAAGAAATCCGGCGTCTCGAAAATGGATTCCGAGAAATTCTGAGCGGGAAAGCGCCCAAAGACTCCAGCGCCTTTCGCCACGGGCGGCGCGCCTGCGAAGCGCTCGGGAGTCACGAGCCACCGCAGCGGCACTCCCGTTCTCGGCGCAGCTAACGGAGCGCCGGCGCGTGCAGCGGGCGGCACAACCGTCGGCCCGGTGCCCGGCGGCGTCATCATTACGACGGGATGCTTCGCCGGAGGAGCTGCGTGGGTCGCGGCCTCTTGCGCCCGCACGGCCCCCGGCGCCAACGCCAATGCGGCTGCTGCGAAAAGCAGCAGTAACCGTCGAATCCAGCGCCAGCCATTCGGCGTCGAGCGAGCCATGTCCGCGCCTCCCGCCGTCCGATCCCTCGCCTAGCATCCTCCTCCTCCGCCAGCCCGCGCAAGCGAAGTTTTTCGCGCCGAGAAACCGCCGCATCTTCCAGCCGCGGCATGGCCGCCGTGTACTAAACTCCTCTGCTCATGTAGCTGCCACCTTTCAGGCAGACAGGTTTTCGCTCTGCCTCGGCTGCCAACACTTCGATTCTTCACCATCGAAGATTAACATCCGCCATCAACGACGGCATCCGAGGCGATATCCAGAACGAGGCAGGCAGCCTGCGAACCGCCTGCCTCTTCTGTTCGTGGTCAAGGTCTTCTTATTGAATCCAGGTCACGAAGACGTTTCCGGTTAATCCGAAAAAGTCCTGATCCTGATTGACGAAAAAGACCTCGCCGGCCATTTCGCCACCCTCTTCAACGCAGTTCGGCGCAGCCTGGTCGCTAGCGCAATAGCCGGTTGAAGGAGAGGTTGTGCCGTTGTTGGCCTGTTTGCCCGAAATAGCATAGTGGGTGCGAAAAACCGGCACGCCCACAGTCGTGCCGCCGGTGCAAGAGCCGCCACTGCCGCTGCTGCAGTAAACAGCTGGAACGAAGTCCGGAATGTTCGAATGCGCCTGGTCCTGCGCTGCCAGAATCAAGCTCTGAATGCTGGGTCCGGTGGCTGGCGGCGTATAGCTTTGATAAACGACCGCCCGAATCAGGAACCAAGTCCGGTAATTCCCGTTCTTCACGTTATCAAAGGTCGGCAGCGGACCGGTGCAACTGAACGTGCCAAGATTGAAGGCCCCCGTGCAGGTCGGGAAGCTGCCGTTGTTGGTCGAATAGCTCGGGTAGATCGGGTCCACGCCGTTTAACGTCACATACTTAATGTTGGCCTTTCCGCCGAACGTGCCGAGGCTCCAGGATGCATACCCGATGCTGTTTGGGTTGTTCGCCGAGTTCACAGCGGCGATTTCCTCCGTGGTGCCGATGGCGCGCGTCCGGAAGCCGCCGTAGGTCGCACCCTGTGAGCCGGTCACGTTGGCGGGATTCGCGCAAGCGACCGTGGGAGGAACGTAGGTGGGCGAGGCTGGCGGCGTGAAGCAGTTCGCGGGAGTCGGCCCGAAGTTGTAATCCTGGCTGAAGTCTCCGCCATGATGGTCCCTGGTGTGAATGACCTGCCACTCGAATGTGTTGTAGGTTCCAGAAAG
>DASPSB010000245.1:0-6368 GCA_035624135.1 Candidatus Acidiferrales bacterium
GGTGTATCTGCTCGATGGCGGACAGCAGGCACTGGTGCAGACCGTTGACATCCTCACGCCCATTGCCGACGATCCTCAGGAATTCGGACAAATTGCGGCTGCAAATTCGCTGAGCGATGTGTATGCGATGGGCGGGCGGCCGATTTCAGCCCTTTCGATAGTGTGCTTTCCGGAAAAGGAATCGCCCGATGTGCTGGAGGCCATCCTGAGGGGTGGCCTCGAGAAGATGAGCGAAGCGGGATGCACGGTCATCGGCGGCCACTCCGTGCGAGATGAGGATTTGAAATTCGGTTACGCGGTAACCGGGCTGGTAAATCCCGCGCGCGTGTGGCGAAACGCGGGCGCCCGGGCGGGCGATGTCCTCGTGCTTACGAAGCCGCTCGGAACCGGCGTGCTGGCCACAGCATTGAAACAGGGACGCGCAGCCGATGGGGAGATGGCTGCAGCTGTAGCCTCGATGTCGCGGCTGAACCGTGCTGCCGCTGAGGCGCTCGAGGAAACGAAAGCCACGGCAAGAAGCTCCGACGGCGCGGGGCCGGTCCACGCCGTTACGGACATTACCGGCTTCGGCCTGCTGGGACACGCGCGCGAAATGGCCGCAGCCAGCGGCGTTTCCTTTGAGATCGAGCACCTCAAAATTGCATTTCTGCCGGGCGCTGTCGAAGCCGCGCGCGGCGGCTTTCTGGCTGGTGGGCTGAAGAACAACCGCGAGTTTGTGGGTGGATGCGTAGGTTTTGCGGATTCCGTATCGGAAGAGTTTCGCAATCTATTATTCGACCCACAGACTTCCGGCGGGCTGATGGCGAGTCTCTCGCCGGAAGCCCTGCCCGCGGCGGTTGCGGCCTTCGAACGGCGCGGAGTGGTGGCGCGCGCGATCGGTCGGGTGATTGCAAAAACGTCGCCGTTGCTCCACGTGGTATAGAGCTTCCGGCCTCCCATGGACCCCATCACGCATGGACTCTCCGGCGCGGTGCTGGCTCGCGTCGTCGTTCCCAGCCACTTGGACGAGCGCCTGAGCCGCACAGCGCGTTGGACGATGATCCTCGGCTCGATCTTCCCGGATATCGACGTCGTCGCCAATCCCTTTGACCCCGACCATTTCGCGACCATCCGGATTCATCGCAGTGTGACCCATTCGCTGGTTTGCCTACCGGTGTGGGCCTGCCTGTTCGCGCTGTTGGCAGCGTGGTTTTGCCGACGCCGTGGAATCTCCGCACCGCGGCGCGGCATGCTGGGCGTGCTGTTTGGCACGGGAATCGCACTGCACATCCTGTTCGACTGCATCACATCGTTCGGAACGATGGTTTGGAGCCCGATATCGTGGACGCGGGTCGAGTGGGACTGGACGTTTATCGCTGACCTGGCGCTCACCGGAGTTCTGTTGTTCTTCTTGCTGCTTTCGTGGGTCGTCCAGCGTGCGGAGCGCCAAACACAGCGTGCCGTGTGGATGTTGGCGCTTATGAGCGTGCTCGTGGGCGCGTACGCGGCAGGGAGCTACACGATGGAGAAACCCATGCCGGCATGGGGGGCAGCGGCGGTTCTGGCCTTAGCCGCACTTCCTCTGATGGCCGCAGTGCGGGGTGGGCGGGTGCCACTCGCGGCGCGGAGTTGGTGCTGCGCGGGCATCCTGGCAACGGTCGGGTATCTTGGCATGGACGCGTGGGCCCACGCCCAAGCGCTGGAACGTGTGCGGGAGAACGCTGCTGCGGTAAATGCCAAGGTAGTGCAGATGGCCGCCATTCCGCTGCCTCCGAACTTGGCCGAGTGGCAGGGACTGGCACGAACAGCCGAGAGCGTTTATCAGTGGAAGATTTCGCTGGCGAATCCCCCTGGGACGCCCAGTGCGGCCTCGGTCGTTCCCGCGGTCCGGGGGGAGGCGTGTCCGCCAGCCCTTTGGACGATTCCACAGGTGCACGCGTGGTTGCGATTCGCGCGATTTCCTGTGGTGGTGTGCGGCCATGCGATAGGTGGCGATACAGCGGAGTTTACAGATCTACGTTTTGAGCGGCCAGCGCTGGGGGCTGACGCGACGCTTGCGCGAAAGAGGCCGATTCCATTCACGTGGCGCGTGACGTTTGATGGCGGTGGGCGCGTGCTCTCGGAGGGATGGACCGCCGAATAGTCCAGCGTTGTGTCGCGTTTCCGCTCAAGATACAAATGCGAGACATTTGAAATTTCCGGGCCTATAATGCGCCCGAAATCAGGGGCGCCAGGGCTCCCGAACCGAAGCCTTCTTGCCGGAGGTGCACAACAATGAGAGCGTCCTGCCCAAACTATCTGCACGGGCTAACGCGAGCCGCCATGCTGGTGGCACTTGCTACCTTGCCGCTTGTTTGCCTCGGCCCTGCGCGGGCTCAAGACGATATCGGGATCGGCGTCGTGATGCCAATTACCGGGAGGGAGGCGAAACCGGGCCAGTACCAAAGGGAAGGGATCGAGTTGGCCATTAAACAGATCAATGACGGCGGCGGAATCTTCATCAAAAGCCTCAAGAAAAAGCTGCCCATCCGCGAGGTGTTCTACGACGACGGTTCGGACTCAGCGCGTTCGGCCTCGCTGGTAGAGCGGGCCATGTCGACAGACAACGTAGTGGGAGTGGTCGGCGGCTATTCCACTGCGCTGGGCGAGCCGGAATCGGTGATGCCGGACCGCTACAAGACGCCGTGGATTACGCCCGGCGCCGCGGCTTCGAGCATTTTCAGCAAGGGCTATCAATACATTTTCGGCACGCTGAGTTCCGTCGAGAATCTAGGATACACAACCGGACAGTTTCTCGGCTGGTTGGTGGACCAGGGAAAGCTGAAAAAGGGGCTGAAGATCGCTCTGGTGGTAGAGAACACGGACCACGGGAAGGACTATGTAAACGGCACCAAAAAATGGATGGACGAATACCCGGGCTACTTCACGGTTGTGTTCGATGAAAAATTCGCGCTCGGCGGCACCGATTTTTCCGGCCTGCTGCAGAAGGTAAAAGCGGCGCACGCCGACATTTTCCTTTCCGACGCGCACCTGCAGGACTACGTCACCATGCAGCGGCAATACCTGCAGGCCGGGATGTATCACCAAATCATCAGTTACGGCGCACGCGGTCCGGAGGCGGACGCGCGGAAAGCGCTGGGTGCGGGAGCAGATTACGTCGTCGCGGGGATTTGGTGGTCCTCGGACTTGAAATATCCGCAGGTACAGAAATTCAACGCCGACTATCAGGCCTTCACCGGCCATGCACCGGATTCCTGGTATGCGGCGACTGCGTACGAGGCCATGCGGATGATGGCACAGTCCATCGAGAAGGCCGGCAGCCTCAATAAGGATGCGATCCGCGACCAGTTGCGCTCCGGAGAGCTGAAGAATTCTCTGCTCCCCGGCAGCTCGCTGAAGTTTGGGGCTAACGGCCAAGCAACGAATGCGTTCGTCATCGTGCAAAACAAACCTGACGGGAAAGTGGACATCGTGTTTCCGAGCAACTCCGCCACGGGATTGCCGATTGCTCCGAAACCGCAGAATTAGGGACGAACGCCGCCAAGAAGGTGGTGTTGCGGGGCGGCGTGCACCCTGTCAGCAAAGGATTCGCGCACCTCGATTGAGTTGATGGTGCGGAGGAGCGCAAGCCCAAGCCTGCGCGACAAGCCGGATGACTGTCGTTGATTTCCTGAACCTTCTAATTGCTGCTCTGCTGTTGGCAGGGACCTACGCGGCCATGGCCGTGGGCATGACGGTCATCTATGGCGTGATGAAAATCGTCAATCTAGCTCATGCCGGCTTTTTGATGATGGGCGCATACTTTGTTTATGAGCTGCACGAACGTGCGGGGATAAATCCGCTCGTGGCGGTGGTCCTCGCGTTCCCTGTGTTTTACTTCGTGGGCATGATAGTGCACTGGGCACTCGGACGCGGCGTCCCCGTTTCCGACACGCCCACGCTGGCCTCGCTGCTGCTGATGTTCGGACTGTGGCTGGTGCTGCAAAATGTCGGGTATCTGGTGTGGGGCACGGACGACCGCGCAATCCTCACGCCGATGACGTTTGCAACCATCCGCTTCGGAGAAATTACCATCCCGAAAATTGGTCTGGTGGTTTTCGCGAGCGCCGTGGTTTCCCTGGCCGCGCTTGAATTCGTGCTTCACAAGACCTGGTTCGGCCGCTCGATCCGGGCGCTGATCCAGAACCGATATTCCTGCCGGATTGTGGGTATTCCCGTCGAACGAACCGCGCGGCTCACGTTTGGACTTGGGATCGCGTTTGCCGGGGCGGCTGGCGGTCTGCTGGCGCTCCTGTATCCCTTCAGCCCGGATTTCGGCCGGCCCTTCCTGCTTCGATCCTTCGTCATCATCGTGCTGGGCGGACTGGAATCTTTCTCAGGTGTATTCGTGGGCTCATTGATTCTGGCGCTGGTGGAGACGTTCAGCATTTTGATCGTCCCCTCGAGTTATCAGCCCGCAATTTCATTCAGCCTGCTTGTTATTGCTCTGATTGTTCTTCCGGGAGGGGTTGCTGGATTCGTGGCGCGCAGGCGGCGGTTGGCGTGAACGCGGAGGGGCAGCCACCAAGGACGGGCGCGCGCATGGTGAGGGCTCTTCCCCCGCTGCTTCTGCTCGGTGTGCTCGCGATCTTGCCACTCTCCGACCTCGGCCCGAACAGCGTGAAGGTGCTTTTTCTCACTTTTGTAGCTGTCGCAACGAGTGTTGGATGGAACATCTTAGGCGGGTTTGCCGGCCAGGTTTCATTCGGATTCGCAGTGTTCTACGGACTCGGAGCCTACACCACAGCGGTCGGCCTCAACCTCGGGGTAAGCCCATATGCCACCTATCCGCTGGCCAGTGCCGTGGCTGCTGTGGCTTCGCTGCTGGTGGGGCTGCCGACGTTCCGTCTTCGCGGGCCGTATTTCGCCATCGCCACAATCGGGGTGAGCGAAGCAACCCGCGTGATCATGACGAATCTGGAGTTCACGGGCGGGGCCAGCGGCTACCGGATCACCGAACACGTCCCGTTCCGCCAGATAGAGCATTACTACACAGGTCTGGCGCTGGCGTCACTGGCTGTGGCGGTCTCCATCATCGTGCGCCGGTCGCGCTTCGGTCTGGGACTCCGCGCAATTCGAGACGACCAAGAAGCGGCGGCGGACATCGGTGTCAACCCTTATGCCTACAAACTCGGCGCGCACGCCATCGCCGCGGCGCTGACGGGCGCTGCAGGTGGCGTGTACGCGCGTTACGCGGCCTTCATTGACCCGGAAGGCGTCTTCGGCTTTCCTCGCAGCGTGGGAATCCTCCTGATGCCGGTGATCGGCGGAGTAAACACGATCTCGGGACCGGTCATCGGCGGTGGGGTGTACGGCGTAATCGAGGAAGAGCTTGTGGCCCGATTCCCGCAGCTTCACCTGCTGCTTTACGGGGTGCTGGTGATGTTAATTATCCTGTTTGAGCCGGGAGGCGTAATAGGCCTGCTGCAACGTGCGCGACGGCTGGCGCTACGCAGGAAGGTGGCGTCGTGGCAACCCTCTTGAGCGTCGAGGATTTGACGAAATATTTTTCCGGGCTGGTCGCGCTCGACCGCGTGAGCTTTGAAATCCGCGAAGGGGAAATTGTTGGCCTGATCGGGCCTAACGGCGCAGGAAAAACAACGCTGTTCAGCATCATTGCGGGTTCGCAAGCGCCGACTTCAGGAAAAATCTCGTTTGAAGGGCGCGATTTCACGCGGGTGAAGCCATTCCGCGCGGTTCACGAAGGGATCGCGCGTACCCACCAAATTCCGAAGCCGTTTCTTTCCATGACTGTTCACGAAAATGTGGAGGTCGGGCTGCGATTCGGGCGCGACCGGAAGGCGCGTAACCTCGAGAACGAGGCCTTGGAGATTCTCGAACTCGTGGGCATCCCCTCCCTGGCAAGGATGCCGGCGGCAGCGCTCTCCGTCGGCGATCTTAAGCGCCTGGAGCTGGCACGCACGTTGGCCGCGCGACCGCGCCTGCTGCTGTGCGACGAGGTATGCGCCGGTCTGACAGAGAGCGAGATGCAATCTATCCTTGGCCTTTTGCGGAGGATTCAAGCGCTAGGCACAACGGTCATCTACGTCGAACACAACCTTCGCGCGATCGTCTCCACCTGTCATCACGTGATTGTCTTGAATTTCGGGAAGAAGTTGGCGGAGGGGCCGCCCGAGAAGATGCAGAACGATCCCGCGGTGATTGAAGCCTACATTGGGAAAAAAACATAGGAGCAAACCATCGCTGAACTGCTCAAACTCGATAATCTGGAAATTGCCTACGGCCGGATTCAGGTGGTCTGGGGCATATCGATGGCGATCGAGGCGGGCAGCGTGGCCTGCCTGATTGGGCCAAACGGCGCCGGAAAAAGCACAACGCTGAACGCGATT
>DASPSB010000278.1:0-12494 GCA_035624135.1 Candidatus Acidiferrales bacterium
CTGCTGAAGGCCTGGGAAGCCATGCGCGTGATTTCCACGGACACCTGCCGGCCGTTCTCGCGCGACCGCAAGGGGATGATACTGGGTGAAGGCGCGGCAATGCTGGTGTTGGAGCCCTGGGAGGCAGCGCGGGCCCGGGGCGCGCGCATCCATGGTGAAATCGTAGGGTTCGGCATGTCGTCCGACGCGCATCACATCACGCAACCGTCGGCAGACGGCGCCGCGCTCGCCATTTCTGCCGCGTTGCGCGACGCCGCGGCCGCGCCGGAGGCCATCGGCTACGTCAACGCGCACGGAACGGGCACGCCAGGCAACGACGCCGCGGAAACCCGCGCCATCCGGCAGGTGTTCGGCGCGCACGCGGATCGGCTGGCAGTCAGCTCGACGAAATCGCTGCACGGCCATGCTTTGGGCGCGGCGGGAGCGCTCGAAGCCGTGACCACGCTGCTGGCCCTGCGCGAAGGCGTCATCCCGCCGACCGCCAATTACACCGAGCGGGATCCGGAGTGCGACTTGGACGTGGTGCCCAACGCTTCGCGGCCGCAGCGCGTCGAGTACGCGCTCTCGAATTCCTTCGCCTTCGGGGGACTGAATGCGGTCCTGGCCTTCCGGGCTTCTCCGGTATGAGCGCGCGTCCCTTGGTTTCCTTTGCTGGTCTGCTGCCTGCGGTTCTGCTTGGCCAATTTGCGGCGGCCGCTGCTCTGCCCTCTGGTGAGCAGCAGGCGCCGCCGGTGCAACCTGCCTGGGTGGCCGCGCCCACGACTCCCGTCGACGCCGGCTTTCTGCTGCTTTACCAGCTCAAATTCTCCGAAGCTCGCGAACAGTTCGCCCAGTGGGAAAGGCAACACCCCGAGGACCCGCTGGGATTTTCCGCGGAGGCCGCGAGCTACCTCTTTGAAGAGTTCAACAACCAGGGCGTACTCACCTCCGAATTTTTTCTGGACGATAAGCGCCTGCTCGGCGGCATTCCCGGAACGCCCGATCAGGGGCTGGGCACAGCGTTTCGCGCGGCCATCGACCGCGCCGAGAAAGTGGCCCAGGCACGGTTGGGTCGCGACGCGCGCGACGGCTTGGGCCTGCTGGCCATGACCATGTCCAACGGGATGATGGCTGATTACGCCAGCCTGATCGAAAAGCGCCAGCTCGCCACGCTCCACCTGCTCGGTGTTTCGGAAGGCTTTGCCAACCGGCTGCTCGCCGTGGATGCGAGCGCGGGCGACGCCTACGTGGCGCTCGGCGTGTCCAATTACATTCTGGCCTGTCTTCCCGCGTACAAGCGATTCATCCTGCGGCTCGGCGGCGTGCATGGCGATAAATCGGTGGGCATGCATCAACTCGAACAAGCAGTAGCCAACGGAAAATACCTGCAGCCCTACGCGGAGCTTCTGCTCGCGCTCACCAGCCTGCGTGAAAAGCAGCCGCAGCGCGCCCAGGCATTGCTCGCTCATCTGGCCAGCGAGTTTCCTCAGAACCAACTGTTTGCGCGCGAACTGGCCAAACTGGGCGCCGTGAAAAGTTCCCGCTAGGCCGGCAGGTTTCGGCCGCTTTCATCCAACTGAAACATTCGTCCGGGAGGGTGGCCTGTTTCGGCGTGCCACGGGCGATTGGATACAACCTCCCCTCCGCCCGCGCGAATCTAATTTTTGATTTCCGGAGTCGCGCCCGGCGAGCTGGAGTTCATTCCGGAGCTTCAAGACTGGGGATTGAGGACGGATATGCCGACAGCTTCCAAGCCGGGGTTTTCCAAGCTGCATTTTCTTCGTTCCTGGCGAAACATCCTGGGCGGCAGCGCGCCCATTCTGTCCATTGAAATCACGCGCGAATGCCCGTTGCACTGTCCCGGTTGCTACGCCTACGGCGACAACCACCTGGGCGGCGGGGTCACGCTTCGCGAGTTGAACGACAAGCGCGGCGACGCGCTGGTCGAAGGCGTGCTGGCGCTGGTGCGCAAGCATCGCCCGCTGCATGTGTCGCTCGTGGGTGGAGAACCATTGGTGCGGCATCGCGAGCTGAGCAGCATCCTGCCCGCGCTGAGCGAGATGGGCGTTTTCTCGATGGTGGTGACCAGCGCGGTGATCCCGGTCCCGTACGAGTGGACCAGGCTGCCGCGCGTGATGGTGGCTGTCTCCGTGGACGGCATGCCGGAGGATCACGACGTGCGCCGCGCGCCCGCCACGTATGAACGCATCCTGAAAAATATCGAAGGCTCACGCGTCAACATCCATTGGACGATCACGCGCGCTGCGTTGCGGCGGGAGAGCTACGCGGAAGAGTACGTGGCCTTCTGGAACAGCCGGCCGGAAGTGAAACACATTTGGGTGAGCGTCTATACGCCGCAGATCGGTGAATTGGCGGCGGAGATTCTGAGCCGGGAAGATCGCCGCGCTATCGTCGAGCGGCTGGCTCCGCTCCGCAAACGCTATCCCAAATTCCTGTTCAATGGCGCCATTGCGCAGGGCATACTCGAGCCGCCGCACGACCCATCCGAATGCTTCTTCGCGAAGCTTTCGGTGAATTATTCCGCAGATTTCCGCACGCAGGTCGAGCCCTGTGTATTCGGCGGCCAGCCGGATTGCAGCCAGTGCGGATGCGTCATTTCCACCGCGCTGCATGGCATGCGAAACGTGAAGCTGGCCGGGCCGCTCACCATCGGTCATATGGTTCGCGGGTCGATTGCCGTGGGCTCGGCCGTGAACCGCTTGCGCGCCCGTGCCTCCAAGCCCGTTCGCTGGCAACCCGCGCCCGCCGGCGCTTCCGCGGAAGGTCTCGTGCAGATTGATTCCTGAGTGATTTCTCCCGGCTAATTAACTCGTATAACTAACAGGCATCCATACAGCAAGCCGAGCGAATCTAGACTGTAGATTCCTTGCGCTCCGATTTTGGGGAACACATGACCCGAGGCAGATTCGCGAGAGTGGGTGTTGCGTTGTGCGCCTTCGCGGTGCGGGGACAGCAGCCGGCCGCCCAGCAGCCTTCCGACTTGAATGTGGAGCTTCGTTCCGCCACGGGCTCGAATCGCTTCCAGATCGGCGAGGTCATCCGGCTCGAGGCCGTGTTTTCCAGCAGCTCGCCGAAGAAGTATCTGGAGCCTTGCATACTCTTCTGGGAATCGAATTTCGGATTTCCGCAATGTCGGTTTCGGAATCACTGGTCATTCACGATTAAACCGGAGAGCGGCTGGGCAGATCTTACGAAGCTGTCGCCGGAGGGTCCCCCAGTCAGGAGCGGGCCGATGTACGAGGTGGCCAGCCGGGATCTCTCTTCCGACCCTATGGCTTTTCCGTATTCGCTCACGCACAGATTTCGGTTCGAGGTACCCGGCACGTATCGGGTTCAATTGTCGGTCAATGTCGGTTTGGATGACGAAACCACCGCGCGCGGATCGCCGCCGGACGATTCGCTCAAACCACATTTCGTTTCCCTCACGCCGGAGATCGTGCTCGAAATCGTTCCGGCCACGCCGGAATGGCAATCGGAAGTCATTCGCAAGGGTTCCGAGGCATACTCGCATCCCAGCCCGCGCGTCACCGAGCCGCCATCGCCGGAGTTGACGCAATACCGGCTGGCTACGGAAGCGCTCTGCAATCTGGGCACTGCGGAGGCGGCACGAGCGCTGGCCAGGCTCCTCGCTGAGGACCATCGTGAAGTTAAAGAATGTCTACGCGCGACGCCGAGCGCTCAAGCAGCGATTGAGGAAATGCAACGCCTGCTGGTCGATCCCGCGGTCGGAGTCCACAACGACTTCTTCGCGACGCTGGTTCTGCTGCTCAGCCGGCAGGAAACGAAGCAAATGTGGTTTTTCGTGCCTTCCCCCGAAAAAGTGGACGGCGAGCGCGATCTTCTGTTCGCCGCCCTGGCCAGCAAGCGCGAGGAGGCGCAAATTCCCTCACTGCTCACCGTTCTTGCGAATCCACCGCGCGCCGCGGGCTCGCCAACGGAATTCGCCTACGATCTCCCGTTCGCGCAGCCAGTGATCGAATCCGTGGTCGCGAATTTTGACCGCTTCCCGCCGCGATCGAAGCAGTGGGTCCTGGACCAAGCCTGGGAGAGAGTGCGCTCTCCGCTGATGCTGCCGGTGGTGAGGCAGAACGCGAAGACAGGAGACGGCTAGGCGCTCTTGCGGTGGCTCGAACTGGATCCAACCGCGGCGACCGCGTTCATTCGGGATGAACTCGTCGCGCCCGCGCCCCGCTTTTCGTCCTTCTATCTGCGGCTGCCGGATGCCTCCTTGCCTGAACAGGAACGGGAGATTGCGAGGAACTTTGCCGCGCTGCGGAGCGAGTACGAACTGGTGCGTTCCGCGAGTCTGCTGCATCGCTACGCCACCGGAGCAGTCCTGCCCATCGTGCTGCCGTTCATCCGGGAGAAGCGTCCTTCGTGGTCCTGCTCCGTCCAGATTCCCGCGCTCGCCTATCTGTTCAAGGTCGCTCCCGCGGAGGGCACGGCCGAGCTGGAGCAGTCCCTCGCGACGATTCATTCGGGGTCGTGCCAGTCTGAAACGCTGGTGATCGAGCTCGGCACTCTTGAACCGGGTCCGGCGCTCGAGCGGATTGCGATGAAACAGGTTGAAGGGGGCGACCCGGAAGCGGCTGGCAATTCCGCGCGCTATCTGCAATTGCACGGTTCGGCCGCGGCCAAGCCGTTCGTTTGGCAGCAGCTCGTGCGCTGGCACGAGCGCTTCGTTTCGAGCGGCGCCGAAAAGCGGATGTCGTCGCGCCCATTCACGCTGGAGGACGCAATGCTGAATTCGGTCGTAAGCTCGCTGGCTCTTGCCTATGCGGGTGCGCAGGGCTGGGTGCTTTCCCCGGAGGAGGCGAATCGCCTGCTGGGACTTCTCGGTAAGGGGGCAGGGTCGCTGGTGGGCTGTGCCGGCGACTGCGCCTCTACCATCTCCGTCGGTCCCGGCGCGGGTGAATATATGATCCGGGCAATTGTGAACGCATCGTGGGAGCGCCGGTTGGCCCCGTTGGAATTTCTGAATCCGACACAGCGAATCCGGTATTCGGTCGGACGATTCGAGTGCGCGGACATGCGCGCGCTCAAAGAAAAACTCCTTCAATTCCCGCCGGGTTCTGTGTTCAGTTTCACCTACAACTTCACACCTCAATACGAAGACGAACTGCTGGCCATCCGCGATTTTCTCGAAAGCCACGGCTTTCGGATTAAGAATCTGAAAAGCTGAAAGTTTGCTCGCGCTCACGCGCTGGGAGGATGCTGTCGGCCTGATGCCAGCACCGTTTTCCGCATTTTCGAGTTCACCTCGGCCAGGGCGGGGCGGGACGGCCCGAGCTGGGAAGCGCTGTTGTCCTCCACCACTCCGCTTTGGCGGTGACGGCCTGCTCCGCCTTTTGTTCCAAGCCGCTCGCGCGGAACGCGAGCGCAGCGAGCACGCCGGCCACAAATCCCCCAATGTGCGCCCAGTGGGCGACACCGCTAGTCGCGCCGTACCAGACACCCGAGAAGAACTCCATCCCCAGCCAGAGAGGCAGCAGGGTAAACGCGGGAACATTGAACTTATAAGCCTTAAACAAAAAGAGCCACATCATGCGGATTTTGGTTTTCGGGAAGCGCACCAGGAACGCGCCCATCAGCCCGGCAATCGCTCCCGAGGCCCCCAGCGAAGGCACCATGCTCCCGGAATTCACAACGCCGTGCACGACGTCGGCCGCGACTCCGCTGAGCAGATAAAACGCCGGATAAATCAAGCGGCCCCAGGTGTCTTCCAGGATTGTTCCGGCCAGCCACAGGAACCACATATTGCCAATCAGGTGCAGCCAGCCCGCGTGAAGAAACATTGAGGTGAGATAGGAAAGCAGATGGGAGGCGCCGGGCACATTGCCATACGTCCACAAAATGGAAGGCACCACCTCGTCGGAGAACTGCTGGCAGAGCGTGTCCATCTGGGACTGCAGCTCCGAGGGGCTATCGCGCCTCGGGGCGCGCGCGTTTTCGGAGTCCCCCTCGGCGTGGCCGCCAGAGCTGAGCTCTGCGGCAAACTCCGGATCCTTCTCCTCAACATTTTGCACGAAGGCCTGCGCGTCCTGGGTCATTTTCAATTCCGGATGAGCTTTTGCCAGGATCAGCAGACGACTTTCCACCTGCGTTGTCTCTTCCAATTGGGTGTCGATGGTCGAGTACGTGGCGAGAAAGACTGCGGCGTTGATCGCGATCAGGACGACGGTGACCCAGGGCCAGCGGCGTCCACGCAGGTTGTCGTGACCGATGGGGAGCAGCATGGCGGCCTCCTCGCTTGCGGCGCCCGCCAGATGCAGGCGGCTTCACGCAGACTGGAACAAAGAGGAGCACATCCCCTGCCAAACCGGCGGTGACGCCCGCGGCTCCCAGTGGCTTGTGCGCGAAGCACTTAGAGGCACCACCAGGCGCGGGGAGGGGCGGCCACCGGGAATAATTACCCCATAGGTGAAGAATTACCCCGAACCAGGGAGTTTTTCTGAACTGTGTCGCCGCTGATGCTGGGTCGACGGAATTGACAATGCGGGGCTCTATGCGGGAGACAGGGAGAGCCAGAAACATCTCGAAACCAAGCAGCATGCCGCGCTCGGCGGCTTGCGTGTATAGTGTCGGCCACTGGGAGGCACGATGGGAATGGCCGCGGACGTGACTTCGGATCTTCCGCGCAAACTTGGGCTGCTCGATGCGCTGGCGATCGTGGTGGGCATCGTAATCGGCGGCGGGATTTTTCTGGTGCCCAACCTGGTGGCCCGCGAACTGAACTCCGCGGCCGCGACGCTTGCGGTCTGGACATTCGCCGGCGTGATTTCGTTTTTCGGCGCGCTGGCGTGCGCGGAACTAGGCACGGCGCTTCCCTCCACGGGCGGGCAGTACGTTTTTCTTCGCGAAGCATTCGGCCCGCTGGCGGGATTTCTCTGCGGGTGGTCCATGCTGGCGGTGGCGCGGACGGCGCAGGTGGCCTGGCTGGCCGTGACGATGGCGCTCTACGTGTCCTATTTCGTTCCGTTGTCTGCGGCCGCGTCGAAGGTGCTCGGAATCGGCGCGATCGCACTGTTCACCGGAATCAATTATCGGGGCGCGAAGGCAGGCGCGGCCGTTCAGAAGAGCTTTACGCTGGCCAAAGTTGTCGGGCTGCTGGTGATCATTTCGAGCGCGCTGTTGTGGAGCGGCGAAGCCGTGCAGCCCGCGAACGGAGTCGCCAGCGGAATTTCAGCCAGCAGCTTTGGCGTCGCGCTGATCGCCTGCCTGCTGGCCTACGACGGCTGGGTGCAGCTTAGCTTCGTGGCCGGCGAAATCCGCAATCCGCAGCGAAATGTATTTCTCGCGCTTGCGCTGGGAGTGGCCGGCTGCATCGTCATTTACGTGCTGGCAAATGTGGCGTATCTGCGCGTGCTTTCCATCGCTGCGATCGGCGCGAGCGAGCACGTGGGCGCGTCGGTCGCGGAGCGAGTGCTGGGCTCGCGCGGAGGCAGCCTGGTTTCGCTCATCATTCTCGTGTCCATCATCGGGACGCTGAACGGCTGCTTTCTCACCAGCCCGCGGGTGTATTTTGCCCAGGCGCGCGACGGCCTTTTCTTCCGCAAGTTCGCCGAGGCGCATCCGCGGTACCAAACGCCAGGCTTCGCCATTCTGGTTCAGGGCGTTTGGGGAGCGGTGCTCGTGGCCAGCGGCTCCTATGAGACCCTGCTCGACTACGCGATGTTTGCGATGTGGCTTTGGTACGGTCTGATGGTGGCGGGAGTCATCGTGCTGCGACGCAAGCAGCCCGATCTTCCCCGGCCCTACCGCATGTGGGGATATCCGGTGACGCCGGCCTTGTTCCTCGCGATTACGGGGTGGTTCTTGGTGAATATGCTGGCCACGCGGCCGGGTCCGTCCCTGGCCGGGCTCCTGCTGATCGCCACGGGAATCCCAGTTTACTTCGTTTGGGCGCGCCAACGCACGGAAGCTCCGGCCCAAGTGCGTGATTCCGGGCCTGCGCCTGCAGCCGAGGATTAGGGACGGTCGGCGACTTCGGCCATGTTGCTCCGCTTGCTCGGTGTCTCCCCTTCCCGCATACTCAGTGTGTTGGCGCCCCGAACCGATAGGCCTCCACGCACATGAAAGCACAAGCACGTTTCCTTGTACTTGGCGCAGTACTGGCCGCAGCGCTATCCTCCGCTTCTGCGCTGCCGCCGGATGGCGCGCCCTCGAAGGAGGAGTTCGTCCCCGACCCGCTGCTCGATACGATGCAAACCGAGTTGCGGCGCGCTTCGGTGAAGCTCTCCAGAGCGGATCCACCCGCGTATTTCCTCAGCTATTCGGCCTACGACGGCGATGCGCTCACCATGAGCGCTTCGTACGGCAGCCTGCTCAGCTCCTTTGAAGGCCGCTTCCGCCACGCCGGAGTGATCGTTCGCGTGGGTTCGCCGGAACTCGATAACACGCACGGGCAGAACCGGCGTACCGCAATCGTTCAGGGCACGCTGCCGCTGGAAAACGATCCCGATGCGCTCGCGCGCAGCCTCTGGTGGCTCACGAATCGCGGTTACCGCTCTTCCGCGCCCGCCTTCCTCAAGGTGAAAACGGACACCGCAGTGCGCTCCGAGGAGGAAGACAAATCCAATGATTTCGCGCTCGAGCCGCCGCAGAGCCACGTGGATGCGCGCGTGCCCGCGCTCGGGTTGGACATTGCCGAGTGGCAGGCGCGGCTGCGCCGGGAGTCCGCCTGGTTCCGCCAGTACCCGGAAGTCTACGACTCCGAAATCGTGCTCCAGGATCAGACTTCCGGATTCCGCTTCACCTCGACAGAAGGCAGCCGCATTGCGGAGCCCAACCATCTGGTGCGCCTGGTGATTGAAGCCATGACACGCGCCGACGACGGCATGGAAATGATCCGCGTGGAAACCTATCAGGCGCCGCAGCCGGCGGACCTGCCCAGCGAGGCCGTGATCCACTTCGCGATCGAAAAAATGGCTGCGGACCTGCAAGCTCTGCGCGCCGCGCCGGTGGCCGAGCCGTTTGCGGGCCCTGCGCTGCTCTCCGGACGCGCCGCCGCAGTGTTTTTCCACGAAGTGGTCGGGCACCGGCTGGAAGGGCACCGCCAGCGCGACGAAGAGGAAGGGCAAACGTTCACGAAAAAAGTCGGCCAGCAGGTAATGCCCGCATTTCTCAGCATCGTGGACGACCCGACCCTCTCCGCCCTGGCAGGCGAGAAGCTGAGCGGCTCGTACAAATTCGACGACGAAGGCCAGCCCGCCGCGCGCGTCCAACTGGTGCAGGACGGCGTGCTCCGCAGCTTCCTGATGTCGCGAATGCCGATCAAGGGCTTCAGCCAGTCGAACGGCCACGGCCGCGCCCAGCCCGGCCTGATGACCACCGGCCGGCAGGGGAACCTGATCGTAACCTCGACGAACACGGTCAAGGAGTCGGAACTTCGCGAGCGTCTGATTGACGAAGCCAAAAAACAGGGCAAACCCTACGGCCTGTACTTTGAGGATGTCCAGGGCGGCTTTACGCTCACACAGCGCGGATTGCCGCAGGCCTTCCAGGTGCTTCCGGTGATTGTGTGGCGCGTGTATAGCGACGGGCGGCCTGATGAACTGGTCCGCGGCGTGGACATCGTCGGCACCCCGCTTGCCGCGTTGAATCGCATCCTGGTGACCGGCGACACGATGCACGTCTTCAACGGCATCTGCGGCGCGGAATCGGGCAGCGTCCCCGTCTCGGCGGCCGCTCCCGCGATGTTGTTCTCCGAAATCGAGGTGCAAAAGCGCGAGCACTCGCACGAGCGGCCTCCGCTCCTGCCCGCGCCGGGATTTGAAGGCCGCGAAAAGGCGGCAGGCGCCGGGAAGCCGCAGGGAGGGTCGCGATGAAGATCCTCCGTGCATCGCTCATTTCGCTTTCGGGCGTCGCATTCTTGCTCTGGTTTGTCGTGCGTAGTCGCGCGGGTGCTGTGCCGCCCGCGGATGACAACGATCCGCAGCCCGTCTCCGCTGCGTTCGCTGCGGCCGATTCCGATCCTGTGCTGAAGGCCATGCAGGAGGAACTCGAGCGCTCCAAGGCCCAGCTCAAGATGGAGAACGTGCCCGCGCCGTTCTACATCGAATACCGCGTGGTGGATACGGACGATTATCAGCTTCAGGCTGAATTCGGGGCCACAGAGAGTGAGCGGCGGGCGCATTTCCGGTTCGCGCGCGTAGTGGTACGCGTCGGTGATTACCACCTGGATAGCTTTTACGAGTCGGGTACTGGTGAGGCGACTGCGATGCCTCTCGACGACGACTCGCTCGCGCTCCGCCACGCGCTCTGGCTGGCTACCGATTCCGCCTATAAATCCGCCAACGAAGCGCTGACCGCCAAGCAAGGGCTGTACAAGCGCTACGCCATCGAGCAGACCGTGGACGATTTCGCCAAGGAGCCACCCGTCCAGTCGCTGCGCCCGCTCGCGCGCCTGGAATTTGACCCCGCAAAGTGGCGTTCCGTGCTCGAAAGCGCTACCGGCCTCTACCGCGAGTATCCCGATGTGCAGAGCGTCGGCGCCAACGTCCGCTTTCTGGCCACGAACGTATATTTCATCAACACCGAGGGCACGGTCCTGCGCGGCGGCAAAGCCTGTTACTCGGTTTCGGAAAATGGCAGCACGCAGGCGACGGATGGCATGCGCATCGACCGTTCGCCCGGCGAGTCGTACGCCGAGCCTTCCGAGCTGCCCACGCGCGAACAGGTCCTGGGCGACATGCGCCAGATGCTGCAGAGCCTTGTAGACATGCGCACCGCCCCCATCGTCGAAGAGGAATATCGCGGCCCGGTGCTGTTTTCCGCCGATGCCTCGAACGACGTCGTCGAGACGCTGCTCGCCGCCAACGTGGTCGGGCGCCGGCCGCAGCCAAACGTTTCCGCGCGCACGGTGGGTGCGTTTGCCTCGAGCTTTAAGAGCCGCGTCCTGCCCGAGTTTCTCTCCCTGGTGGACAACCCGACGCAGACCATGTTCGGTGGCCGCTCGCTCATCGGCAGCTATCCCGTGGACGACGAAGGGGTGAAGGCCGAGCCGGTTTCCGTGGTCAGTAAAGGGATGCTCGATAATTTTCTGTTGGGCCGCAGGCCCATCCGCGGATTCACCGAGTCAAACGGCCACGGCCGCCTCGCCCAAGGGGGACAGACCGAGGTCTCCATCGGCGTCCTGATGCTCCAGCCGGCCCAGCCGCTCACGCACGACGAGATTCAGCAAAAGCTGCTCGAACTTTGCCGCCAGCAGGATCGTCCCTACTGCTATTCCGTGGAGACGCTCGGGCCGCGGCTTTCTCCTCGGCTGCTCTATCGCGTATGGACCAAGGACGGCCGCCGCGAACTCGTCCGCGGAGGCGAATTCCAGGAGCTCGATACGCGCAGTCTGCGCTCCGATGTTATCGCCGCCGCCAACGATTACCTGGTGAGTAATCGGCTGGGACAGACTTCGCGGACCTTGATCAGCCCTTCGATTCTGTTTGATGAGCTGGTGGTCAAGCGCGCCGACCTGGCCAAAGAGAAGCTGCCCGAATATCCCGCTCCGCCGCTCGCAAACGAACGGGCCGAGCGTCAAACGCCTTCGAGCCAAAAATGACGCGGCCCGGGCCACGTTCGCTACTGGCCTGCCTGGCTCTGGTTTCTGCGGCCATGATCTCGCCGTCGGGTTCCGGCGGCTCGCCGGCACCGGCGCACGTTCCCGTTCTCGTCGAGCTATTCACCTCGGAAGGCTGCTCGGATTGTCCTCCCGCGGATCGGCTGCTCGCTGAGCTGGACCACACCCAGCCGGTGGCAGGGGCGCTCATCATCCCGCTGGAAGAGCACGTGGACTACTGGGACCATCAAGGCTGGCGCGATCCGTTCTCCTCGGCCGCATTCACGGAGAGGCAGGAGGCCTACGCGCGCCACTTCGGGATCGCGGGGCCCTACACGCCGCAGATGGTGGTAGCCGGGCGGACGGAATTTGTGGGCAGCGCGTCCCACACGGCGCGCGTGGCGATTGCCGCCGCCGCGCAAACTCCGGGCATCGAGGTCGGGCTCGACGTGATGAGCGGAGCGCCGCGCGATGACTCGCTCCACGCCGCCATCAGGGCTGCCGCGCTCCCCGCCGACGCGGGCGAGGGCGCCGAAGTTTATCTCGCCATCACGGAAGACGCGCTGGTTTCCGACGTCCGCGCCGGCGAAAATGCCGGACGCCGCATGGAGCATCGCGCTGTGGTCCGGAAATTCGATTCGGCGGGAACAATGGAGCCGGGCACACCCTTCACTGGGAAGATGGACAGCCGCATTGCTCCTGGCTGGAAGCGCGAAAACCTGCGCGTAGTCGCGCTGCTCGAAGGTGTGAAGAGTGGCAAGATTTTCGGCGCCGCCACGGCTTCTGTCGGCCGCTGAGCTGAATCGGCGGCAAGCGTGGCCGCTGCGATACAAATGCGCATCGCCATCGTCTCCGATATCCACGGCAACCTCACCGCGTTTGAGGCTGTCCTCGCGGACCTGCGCCAGACTGCGCCGGATTTAATTCTTCATGGTGGCGATCT
>DASPSB010000286.1:0-5599 GCA_035624135.1 Candidatus Acidiferrales bacterium
TTTCGATGTACTGCTCGATGTCGCCGGCCATCAAGTTGAAGTTCTCGGCCAGGTCGCTGATCTCCGCGGCGCCGGCCACGGGCGCGCGCTCGTGGAACTCGCCGCGGCTGATGGCGCGGGTCGAATCGGCCAATGCGCGCACCGGCTGCGAAATCCCCACGGCGAAAAAGTAACCGATGACAATGGCCAGCACGGTCAGAGCGAACGCAATCACCAGCGCCTGGTGGTTCAGTTCGGTCAATCCCGCGTCGCCCTGTGCGTCCGCGACGCTGCGCATGGCCATTACGGCCCAGCGCATCTCGGGGATGGGACAGAAGGCCCCGAAGTATTCCACCTGTTGTTTGGGGCGGGGCCGCTGCGGCTGTCCGGCTGTGGCTGTCGGGAGGTCGGCGGAGAAGCGTGAGCTCTGGGGGTTGCTCGATCCAGGCGGCAGGTCACGGAACTGGCTGACAAGTGGGTAGGCGCTCGAGGCGTCTTCGCCCGCAACCCAGCGCGTGCTGTCGGGATGGGCCACGATGTGCCCCTCGGCATCCACGACGAATACCTCGCGCTTGCGCACGCTTTCATTCCGCAGCCTGTCTTCCACCTGCTTCAACGAAACAACGACCGCCAGCATCCCGGTCGGCTTCTGATCCCAGACCAGCGGCACGGCCACGATATAGGCAGGCATCGTGGCCTTCCCTTCTCCGATGGCCAGCGCGCCGCTGGAAAACTTGGCGCCCTGGGCGCACAACGTAAAGCCGCGCTGGAGCGCCTTGAGCACGAACGGATCCAGGTCGGCGCGGAATTTTCCGCCGTGAGGGCCGTGGGCCTCCGCATTCACGGCCCACACGAACAGGATGTCTGGATTGTTGCTGACGAAGTCTTCGAGCTGCTGCGAGACCTGCGATGCGAGCTTTGGCGAATTCACGTCCGCAAGCGCGCCCTCCATACCCAGGAGCTTGATTTCATCGCTCAACTGCTGGTCGAGGTTGTTCTGGAATAGAAGGATTTCGCCGGCGAGCAGCCGCGTGATTTCCACTTGCTGGAGCCGCTCGGTATCCTCCAATTTGTCCTGACTGAGACGCAGCACCTGGTAGTGGTAGGCCAGGATCGGCAGCAAGCTCACCAGGAGCAAGGCCCCGAGCACGAGCCACAAAATTCGCACACGGCTCAGCACTCCACGACTTGGGCTGGGAATGGCCATTTCTGCGCCAGTCTAATAGGGAATTCTCCGTGTCACAATGACGGGCCCGGGCTGCTGTGTTTGCCGAGAACCTGCACGGCACTACAGCCGCCAAGCCCTCCGGATTCACTCGTTCTTCTGCCTCCGTTCCATCAGCTCCCGAATGGCATCCTTCGGCGGACGATTTTCGTAGAGCACGGCGTGCATTTGTTCGGCGATCGGCATTTCGATTCCGTGCCGGCAAGCCAGGTCCACGGTCGCGGCCGTAGTGCGCACACCCTCCGCCACCATGCGCATGCCGCTTTGAATTTCCGCCAGCCCGCGCCCTTTGCCCAGCTCCACGCCCACGCTGCGGTTCCGCGAGAGCGCGCCCGTGCAGGTCAGCACCAGATCGCCCAATCCCGCCAGGCCAGAAAGGGTTTCCCGCCGCCCTCCGAGCGCGCATCCCAGCCGCGTCATCTCGGCGAGCCCGCGCGTAATCAGCGCGGCGATGCTGTTGTGCCCCAGGCCGAATCCGGCGCACACACCCGCGGCAATGGCGATTACATTCTTCACTGCGCCGCCCAGCTCCACGCCGGTCACATCGGTGTTCGTGTAGAGACGCAGTGACGGACCAGCGAACTCTTCCTGGATTTCCGCAGCCAGGGAATCGTCCTGAGAAGCCACCACGATTGCGGTGGGGTCGCCGCGCGCCACTTCGCGGGCAAACGACGGCCCGGAAAGCGCGGCCACGCGCGGGGCAAAGCTCGCCCCCACGACCGACGAAATCATTTCCGTCATGCGCTCGAGTGTGGGGAAATCGAGGCCTTTCGTCGCGCTCACGATCGCCGTCCCATGGCGGAGATGGGGCAGCGCGCTCGTGTAAATTGCCCGGGCGTGCTCAGAGGGCATCACTCCCAGGACAATATCGGCGTCTTCCACCGCTTGAGCCAGATCGGCGGTGATTTCCAGTTGCGCCGGAAGCGCGAACCCATCCAGATATTCCGTATTGACGCGCCGGGTGGCCAGCGAATCCGCCATCTCCGCACGCCGCGCCCACAGGCAGACGCGATGGGGGGTGCGGCCGCGCATCAGCACCAGCGCCAACGCCGTGCCCCAGCTCCCCGCTCCCAGAACGGCGATTTTTTTCATCGGCAGCGCCCGCGTCCTTTTACCGTCCGCCGGCCTTCAGCCGGTTCTCGGTTCCAGCCAGCAGGCGCCGGATATTCTCCCGATGTTTGACGATCACCAGAATGCTCACGATTGCCGTGGAATAGGAGACGCTGAGAGGAGGGGCATGGTGCGTGCCCGGAGCGTAGAGCAGATAGGTGCACACAGGAAGCAGAGCGGCAGCGACCACCGAACCCAGCGACACGTATCTCCAAATCGAAACTACGACCACCCACACCACCGCGGCCGCAGCCACCGCCATCCAGCACAGCGGCACGAACACGCCGAGCGCCGTGGCCACTCCCTTCCCTCCGTGGAACCGCAGCCAGACGGGGAAAAGATGTCCGACCACGGCGGCCAATCCGGTGATGGCCATCCAACTGATATCGCCGCCCGTCACGCGATTCGCCAGCCAAACCGCGAGATACCCCTTCGCGATATCCAGCAGAAGCGTCGCTACTCCCGCTCCCGCTCCTGCGACGCGGTTCACGTTTGTTGCGCCGATGTTGCCGCTGCCGGAAGCGCGCACGTCCGTACCTTTTGCGGCGCGCACAATCAGATACCCGAAGGGGATCGAGCCTATCAGGTAGCCGGCCAACGGAAGCAGCCAGAGAGAATTCACGTGAGCGCGCCTTCCCGCGCGACCTGCCCGTGGCCGGCAGCCGCGCCGGCTGCGAACGGAAATCGCTCGATGCGCGTGTAGATTGCGCCTTGGGGTTTGAGTGTGCTCTGCATCAAATCCAATTCCGTATATGTGGCCCGGCCGAACTCCGGAGTGCCGAGCCGTTCCGCCTCGCGCTTCAATTCTTGGAGACGCTCGTCAGATTTGATCCGTGCCAGAGTGAGGTGCGGATGGAACTCGCGCGACTCTCGTGGAATTCCCAGGGGTTCGAGCGCGGATTCGATCCTGGCGGCGAGCGCAGCCAATTCCACTCCGGCCTCGACTCCGGCCCAGAAGACGCGCGGTCGGCGCGCACTGGGAAACCATCCGAGGCCGCGAAACACGGCCTTGATGGGTTGCGCATCGCGTACCGCGGCCAGCGCTCCTCGAACCGGCTCCAGTTGCGCGGCCGGCACTTCACCGATGAATTTTAGCGTCAGATGGATGCCGTTCGGATCCGTCCAGCGCACATTGGAGCCGGCGGTGGGCCTGAGCCGCGAAGCAATTTCCCCGAGCGCGGCGCGCACGCTCGTTGGAAGCTCCAGCACCACGAACAGCCGAATCTGCGGGTCCGTCATCGCGCCTTCCGGCCGGGGCGGCGAAGATAATAGCGACGCACCATATCCATGGCGGCCACGGCCGCTTGTCCCCGGATGCGCCCTCGATCGCCCGGAAACCGGAACATTTTTTCCTGCAATCCCTCTGAATCCGCGAGCGCAATGTGGACCGTGCCCACCGGTTTCTCCGGCGTACCGCCGGTAGGCCCCGCGATTCCGGTGACGGCCAGACCGAGCGTCGCGCCCGAGCGCCGGCGCACGCCTTCGGCCATGGCTTTGGCCGCCTCCGCGCTTACGGCGCCCTTCGTATCAATCAGTTCTTTCGGCACGTCGAGCCAGCCCGATTTCAGCTCGTTTCCGTAGCTCACCACTCCGCCAAGGAAATGCGAGGAGCTTCCCGGCTGTCGCGAGAGCCGCTCGGCAAGCAGCCCTCCCGTGCAGCTTTCCGCTACGGCGATGGTCGCGCCGTGCCAGGTAAGCTCGCGGGCCACGACCTGTTCCATCTCTTCGCCTTTCGTGGTGAACAGGCTCTCGCCCAGCGCCAGGCGCATGCGTTCGACCATTTCGTCGAGGCGCTTTTCCGCGGCAGACTGGTCCGGCGACCACAGCCGCAGATAGACATGGATTTCGCCCGGGAAATGCAGGAGCGTGGTTTGCACGTCTCTGTAACCTTTGTAGATGGGGGCGATGGCCTGATCCACGGCAGATTCGCCCATGCCGGTCACGCGGAGGGCGCGTTGGTTCAGGCGTGCGCCCGTGACGCGCATTTCGAGCCGCGGGATCACCTTCTCGATGAACATGGGCTCGAGTTCCGAGGGCGGGCCCGGAAGCAAGACCACGATTTTCGTGCCGTTCTCAACCCAGAGCCCCGGCGCCGTTCCCCGAGAATTCGGCAGGACGATAGCGCCCACAGGCACGAGCGCCTGTTTCGTGTTGATCTGCGGCATCACGCGGCCGAAGCGCTGAAACTTTTCTTCGATGTCTTTCAGGATCTCGTCGTCCTGTACCAGGGGCCGCTGGAGGACGGCGGCGAGGGCCTCGCGGGTCAGGTCGTCCTCGGTGGGGCCCAGCCCCCCGCTGACGATGATTACGTCTGCCAGTTCGAGGGCGGCGCGAAATTCGCGCTGGAGGTTGTTGGGCTCGTCGCCCACGATGCTTTTGCGCACGACCTCGATGCCCAGGCGGTTGAGTTGCGCGGTGAGGAAGAGCGAGTTGGTGTCGATGCGGTCCGGCGTGAGCAATTCAGAGCCGACGGCGATGATCTCAGCTTTCATCTCGTTACGGTTCTACCCAGAAAAGGAGGTGAAAGCAAGGAAGCAAGGAGGCAAGGAGGCAAGGAGGCAAGGAGGCAAGGAGGCAAGGAGGGTAGCCCTTACCGGACGGAACGGAACTTTGATTTTGGATTGGCACTGACAAATTACTCCCCCCCTCCCCCGAAAACGCGAGCGTTATGAAAACACAGGGACTTTAAGTTCTTTGTTTTGGATCGATGTCAAAACAAAAGGGTTGCGAGCGCGTTTTTCGGAACGTTGTAAAAGCAACGGAGTTAGGCAAAGTTGGCCCCGAACGCTCTCGAATTACCCTGACGCGACCCATCCAGAGTACCCCGAGCATAATATACCACAGAGTTATCACAAATGCAAGCGAAAAATGAACAATCAACGCATATTCTTAAGGGCGGTGTGAGAAGGAGGGTAGCGGGGCATCCCACGCCCCCGCCCGGGCGACGGCGTGCGGCCCGGGATGCAACGACCGCCCGGGGCTCGCCGAGGCGGATCGGTGACGGCGCGCAGGCGCAACTCCTCCGCCCGTTCGGTGGAGCAAGCTTATTGATGAGGATGCTAGCAGAGGCAGATGCCGACCCCCACCTGGGCGGGTCCGGCGGTAGAGAGCGCGGAGAACTTCAGAGCGGGAGCTGGGGGCCCTCGACGTCCCAGTCCAGGACGTAAATTACCGAGCCGGTGGCGAGGTAGGAACGCCGCGAGGGAAGCAGCGCCAATCCAACCAGCCCGCTGCCGGATACCACTACGTCGGCGCGGCCATGCGGCGTGATACGGACAATTCCCC
>DASPSB010000295.1:0-4573 GCA_035624135.1 Candidatus Acidiferrales bacterium
ACCTTCCGGTTCGCCCTCGGTAATCTCTCGGGCTATGAGCCCGCTCGCGACGCCATCGCCCCCGCCGATATGCTGGAGATGGACCGCTGGATGCTCGAGCGCACTGCGGACCTGGCCGCAAAGTGCGCGCGCTGGTACGAAACCTATGAATTCCATCGCGTCTTTCATGCCGTGCACGATTTCTGCGTAGTGGACCTCAGCGCCTTCTACTTCGACGTGCTCAAGGACCGCCTCTACACCTTCGCGCCCCGCAATCCCGCGCGGCGTTCTGCGCAGACGGCGGTGGAAAAAATCGCGCGCGCCCTGGCTAGCCTTTTGGCCCCCCTCTCCGTCTTTACTGCTGAGGAAGTGTGGAAATACATGCCGCGCCGCGCTGGCGACCCGGCCAGTGTCCACATGACCCGCTTCCCGCATCCGCAGGAGCTGGCCACCGGCTTCCCCGAGGCCAGCCGGAGGAAGTGGGAGGAGCTCGCCGTGGTGCGCGACGCCGTGCTCAAGGCCCTGGAAGCTAGGCGCAACGCCAAGGAAATCAACGCCTCGCTCGAAGCCCGCGTCACCCTTCGCGCCGGCGGTGCGCTCGGCGTGCTGCTCCGGGAATTCGAGAGGGAACTTCCCGCTCTGTTCATCGTTTCACAGGTAGCCCTCGCGCCCCCCGCGTCATCGAACGACAAGGGAGGCAACGACGGCGGCGGGAGCCTGGCCGTCGAAGTCGAGCGCGCCCGCGGCGCCAAGTGCGAGCGCTGCTGGAATTATTCGGAACGGGTGGGCGAGAATCAGGAGTGGCCCACCGTCTGCGAGCGGTGCGTTGCAGCCCTCGAGGAGATCGCAGGAGCCCGCGCGGCATGAACCGGCAATCCTCCATCCCCTGGGTGATTCTCTCGCTCGCCGTGCTGGTCGGCGACCGGCTCACCAAGACGCTCGTCGAGCGCCTGACCGTGAATGGCTGGCGCCGCTCCGTAATCCCCGGCTTTTTCGACCTCGTGCACACCCGAAATCCGGGAATCGCCTTCGGCCTGCTGGCGGACACGCGCCTCCCCTGGATGCGCATCGCTCTCATCGTGCTCTCCGTGGTGGCCGCGGCGGCCATGGCCTGGCTGCTTCTGGCCGGCCGCGCCGGTGGGCAACGCTCGCGTGCCGGCATCGCTCTAATCTTGGGGGGAGCAGCCGGCAATCTGTTCGATCGTCTGCTCGATGGCGGCGTCGTGGACTTTTTGCTCTTCTATTTCCGTAGCTTCGAATGGCCGGCCTTCAACGTGGCCGATTCCGCCATCGTCATCGGCGCGGCCCTCGTGCTCCTGGAGCTGCTGCTCGCCCGCCATCCCGAGACGGAGCAGGCCTGACCATGCATCCCCTTCTTTTCCGTATCGGTTCGCTCCCGATTCACTCCTACGGAACGCTGCTGGCCTTCGGCATTCTGCTCGCGCTCTGGCTCGCGCAGCGCCGCGCGCCCGCCGCCGGGCTCGATTCAGATAGCGTCTGGAACTTGGGCGTCTACATGATTCTGGCCGCGCTCGCCGGCGCCAAGGTCTGGCTGATTTTCGCGGATTGGAGCTACTACCAGCAGCATCCTGGAGACATTTTCAGTTGGAACACACTGCAAGCTGGCGGCGTGTGGTATGGCGGCCTGCTGACCGCTGCCGTGGTCCTGTTCTTCTACGCGCGACATGCGAAACTTCCCTTCGTGAAACTGGGTGACGTCTACGCCGCGCCCCTCGCCCTGGGCCACGCTATTGGCCGGCTCGGCTGTTTTTGCGCCGGTTGCTGCTACGGTAAGCCCACCACCATGCCCTGGGGCGTGGTCTTCACCAGCACCTATGCCCACGATCTCGTTGGCACGCCGCTGGGCGTTCCTCTTCATCCTACGCAACTTTATGAGTCGATATGGGAAGCTGCGAATGTATTGATCCTCTTCCGTTTGGGACTGGGCAAGCGTCCCTCCGGACAGGTGCTCGGCGCCTACGCGTTCCTCTATGGCCTCACCCGCGGAACCGTGGAGTTCTTCCGTGGCGATCCCGGCCGCACGCAATTGGGCGGCAGCGATTTTTCCATCATGCACATCGTCAGTCTGGTTCTCATCTTGTTCGGCGCCTGGATGTGGTTCCGTCCCCGCTTCGGGATGGCCCGCCCCGCACCCAGCAGTCCCGGCCCCGCCACCGCCTAGTAGCGCAGCCACTCTTGCCTGCCCTGACGCAGGAAGGGGCTGTGCGCTTTTGCCATTTCCTTTCCGCGCTGTCCCGCTCGTCCTGATCGTGCTCCAGTAGCAAACCCACTCTCCCAGCCCCTAAGCGAAGGCTGCTGTTCCTCATCTTTCTTTCCTACTTCCTCTACCTCCTCTACAATCCGCTAACTCATGCCCGACGCGACTACTCTCACCGTTCCCCCCTCCGCCGCCGGCCAGCGCCTCGACCGCTATCTCGCCTCTCGATTTCCCTCGCTCAGCCGCACACGCCTCGCCGCGCTCATCGAGCAGGGAATGGTGCGCATCGCCGGCGAATCCGCGCGCCCTTCGCGCCGCGTCGCGACCGGCGAGGTGGTCGAGGTGCGCATCCCGCCGCGCCCGCCGCTTCGCGCCGCTCCCGTCGCTGCGCCTCTCGAAATTCTCTACGAGGACGATGACCTGGTGGTCGTGAATAAGCCTGCCGGAATGCCCGTTCATCCCGGCGCCGGAACTCCCCCCGGCGCGGCCACGCTCGCTGGCGCGCTGGCCCATCGCTTCGGAGAGCTCTCCAGTCTGGGCGGAGCGGATCGTCCCGGCATCGTCCATCGCCTGGATAAGGACACGTCCGGCGCCATCGTCGTCGCCCGCAACGACCAGGCCCACCGCTCGCTCGCCGAACAATTTGCCGCGCGCACCGTGGAAAAAACCTACCTGGCCCTCGTGCACGGAACCATAAAGCAGTCGAGCGGCTCGATCCGCCTGCCCGTCGCCCGCGACCTGCGCCGCCGAACGCGCATGACCACCCGCTCCCGAAACTTCGGGACGCGCAAAGCTCGCGCCTCGCACACCGATTGGCGCGCCCTCGCCACCCTCGGCCCCTTCACGCTCGTCGAAGCCATCCTGCACACCGGCCGAACCCATCAGATTCGCGTGCACTTCTCCGCGATTGGACATCCCGTGGTGGGCGACGCGCTTTACGGCGCGCCCAAACTGGCCGTGGCAAACGGGAAACGTCTCCCTGCATTGGGACGGAATTTTCTCCACTCCGTGCGCCTTGCCTTGACGCATCCCCGCACCGGCCGCCGGCTCGAAGTTCGCGCGCCCCTGCCCGCCGAGCTTCGCGCCTTCCTTCGCGCTCTTCGCGAAGCCCTTGAAAATCGCGAGCCACGAATTGACGCCGTGTTGCACGCATACCTATAATTTCGCCGTGAGCCGGGCGCCCGCCACAATCGCGCTTCTTCTCTTAGCCGCTTCGCTCCCCGCGCAGCAGACCCCTCCTCCGCCTCCTCCCGAAGCTTCGGGACCGCCTCCCGCTGGCGACCGCATCACCGGCCAGACCATCCGCGTTCCCTCGAACCTGGTAAACATCATCGCCACCGTCGTCACCCGCCGCGAGAAGCTGGTCACCGATCTCGACAAAACGGAATTCAAGGTTTCCGAGGACGGCCAGGAGCAGAATATCGCCTTCTTCGCCCGCGAAACGGATCTGCCGCTCCGCATCGGCCTCCTGCTCGACACCTCCAACAGCATTCGCGAGCGCCTGGAGTTCGAAAAGGACGCCGCCATCGAATTTCTTCACAACACCCTGCGCCGCAGGAAGGATCAGGCCTTCCTGATGATTTTCGACAACGAGCCCGCCGTGGTGCAGAGCTATACCGACGATGCCGGAGTGCTTACCGCCGCTGTGCAACACCAGCGTGCCGGAGGAGGCACCGCGCTCTACGACGCCATCATCCAGGCCTCCGCAAAGCTTGCCGACGCTCCCCAGCCCGCCGACCACTCCGCCGTGCGCCGCGTGATCGTGGTCATTACCGATGGCGACGACAATCTTTCCACCGGGGCCCGCGGCGTGGCCGTCGAGGCCGCCGAGCGCGCCGGTGCGGCCATCTACTGCATCAGCAGCAGCACCTCGTGGGTCGCACCCGAGCAGTATTCGGATTCGAAGCGCCGCACCGAGCGCAAATACGCCAAGGACGAGGCCGACCGCGTCCTCGACGAGTTCGCCTCGCAGACCGGAGGCCGTGCCTTCTTTCCCTTCAGCGTGGACGATCTCGGGCAATCCTTCCAGGACATCGGGGAGGAGCTTCGCAATCAATACTCCCTCGCCTACGTTCCGCCCAACCGGCCCCTCGACGGCTCTTATCGCAAGATTCGCGTCGACGTCACCCGCAAAGGACTGGTCGTCCGCGCCCGCAAAGGCTATTACGCGATTCCGCCCGATACCAAATCCAGCCACTAGCCACTGCCTCATCCGGCGGGTGCCCCATTCGTGCGTACTCCAGCACGAGTGGGTCAGAATTGCATTCGGCCCCGACCAGTTGTACGTTACCTGCCGCGCTATATGCAAAGCCGCACTCCGATGAGAGCCGATCGATTCACTCTCGCACCGTGCCTGTTCTTCGCGGCAGCCCTGTT
>DASPSB010000297.1:0-6249 GCA_035624135.1 Candidatus Acidiferrales bacterium
GTGCTCTGCAGGAAGTTGAGAAGGTTCGGCCATTGCCGGGGCACGGCGAGGTGCGTCCCGCCGGGCGGAATGGCCGCGATGGTACCGCCGGTGAAATCGGTCCGCAAGGCGCGGCGGCCGAACTTCTACGGCAACTCAGCGCAGCAGAAGATTCTATCCTTGTGCGGGAGGGTTGACCGGCGCCGGGGGAGCGAACCTCATCCCGTAAAAGAGGACGATGGAAGCGATGGCGATTGCAATGATAGCGCTTCCGAACCCCCCTTCCAGTGACTGCCGGTCGGAGATGAAGCCGATCAGCCAGGGCGACAGCGCATCGCCGAGCAGATGAATGGTGAGGATATTCCACGCAATGGCCGTGGCGCGGATCCCGGGAGACACAGCGTTGATCAGCGCGGCGTTGAGGGGGGACGTGTTGATCAAGAGCAGAAAGCCAGCGATGAGAATGGCAGGCAACATGGCCGGGCCTCGCGAATAGATCGCGACGATCATTACAGGCACGGCGATGGCCATGCCGGCCGCGGAAACCAGGTAATAGGATCCTTTCGTGCGGCGGAGCCAGAGGTCACCCAGCCAGCCTCCTACAAGCGAAGCGGCCGTGCCATTAATGGCGGTGATTCCGCCGAACACCAGATTGGCGCGCTCCAAGGAATAACCGCGCATGCGATGAAGAAAGGTCGGCATCCACACTTGCAATCCGCCGAGCGCAAAAGTCATGGAGGCCATGCCTAACGTTACGGTGAGGAAGGCAAAATTTCGAACCAGTCCGAACACGGAACCCGGTTCGGGAGCAACGTACGCCTCTTGAGATCCCCTTTTCGGTTCCGAGAAAAACATCAGAGCAAAACCCAGCAGCAAACCGGGAGCGCCTCCCAGATAGAAAGGCACACGCCAGCCGTAGCGCGGGGCCAGCAGACCGCCCAAAAGGTATCCCAGAGCTGTTCCCAAGGGGAGTGCCACGTAATAGACTCCGAAGATGCGTCCGCGTTTTTCCTGGGGAAAGAGGTCCGCGACCCAAGTGGGAGAAATGGTGACGAAGGTAGCTTCTCCAATTCCTACGAGGGCGTGACGGATGAAGAGCGCGGTGAAGCTGTGCGTGGCCGCGGTAAGCATGGTTGCCGCGCTCCACAGCAAGGTGCCCACAATCAGAATGGGTTTGCGGCGGAAACGGTCAGCGAGGGGGCCGACTAGAGGTGCGGCCAGCATGTAGACAACGAAAAACGCGCTGCTCAGCAAGCCGAAATCGGCGTCCGGACGGTGAAACTCCTCCTGCACCATCGGCTGGACGGCAAACAAAACGGAACGGTCAATGTAGTTGAGAAGGTTCAGGGCCGTTAGCAAAACCAGCCCGGTGCGGGGGTAGAGGCGAGGGGCCGGCATGGGCGCCGATAGTACAGCCCGATGCCGGAACCCGCAACGGAGGCTGCGGGGAGTGGTTGCTGACGCGAAGGCCCGGGGCATTCAGGAAGCCGAATGGGCGCGCAACGAGTTGGCCATGACGCAGGCGGAGGCGGCGAAGAAAATCGCCGAAGCCGATGCCCGTTCGATGGTCCTGCGGGCAAAGGGCGAAGCCGATGCCAATCGCATCCGGCAGAGTTCGCTGACGCCTCAAGTGCTTGCGCTGCAGCAGATCGAGAACAACCGCGCGCCGATCGAGAAGTGGGATGGCCGTTTGCCCACGGTCCAATCGGGACAGGGCGCCGGGCTGATCCTGCAAGTGCCGAAGCCGCAGCAGTAAGGTTCCGGCGCCGCAAATCTCCGCGATCAAGGGCCCTGGGAAATCCAGCGACGGGCCCTGCCTATTTAGCCAGAGCAGGTCGCGCAGAGCTCGCTGAAGCTCGGCGGAAGGCTAGCGGCGTGGCGAGTGCGCCGAATAGCCGAGTTTGGCGGAGATGCGGCGAGCGGCTTCCTTCACGGCGTCGACAATCTTGGGCAAGGTTTCGGCGTTGACCATGGCCACTGTGCCGCTCACCCCAATCGCGGCTTCCACGCGGCCTTCGGCGTTATGAATCGGAGCTCCAATACAGCGCACGCCGATGCTGTTCTCTTCATCGTCCATGGCATAGCCCTGGGCGCGGACGTGCTCGAGTTCCTTCAAGAGCCGGGCTTGCTGCGTGATTGTTTTCGGCGTGCGCTTGACCAAGCCGTGTCCGGCCAGGATGGCGTGCAGTTCTTCTTGGGACAGCCCCGCAGCGAGCGCTTTTCCGATGCTCGTGGCGTGGATATACATGCGGCGTCCCACCCACGTATTCATGCGGATGAACCCCGGCGCTTCCACACGTTCGATGTACACCGCTTCGCCGTTTTCCAGAATGGCCATGTGGGCGGTGAGGTTCACATGGCGGACGAGATCCTGAAGGATGGGCCGGGCGATTTCGCGAAGGTCGAGGCCCATGGCCACGCCATGGCCCAGGTCGAGCACCTTCAATCCCATGCGGTATTTTCCGTCTTCCGAGTTGCGATGCAAATAGCCGCGGCGCTGGAGCGCGCGAAGGATGTAACTCGCCGAGCTCTTGGGGATGGCCAGCTTGCGGCTGATCTCGGAATTGGAAAGACCGCCGGGACGGCGCGAGACGGCTTCCAGAATGCCGAGGGCGCGTTCGACGGCCGTGGCCGGGCTTTCCTTGGGGGCGGACATGGGAGCCAGCGGGGAAAGGATACCGCAAAACGCGGCAGGCCAAAATCCAGAACAAATGTTCAAAATTTTGCACAGTGAGCAGGAAGGGCGGCGCGCAACTGACGGAGAGAACAGGGGTTCAAGGGGACAGGGCGGCACAGGGATTGCAGGGATCGCCCGGCGGCGGGGTGTTCTGCCGCGTCCGGGCCGCCCCGTCCGGGAACAGATTGATGAACTTGTGTTCAGCCCGTTGCACAGTCGATTGACGCGCCACCGTTTCTCGCCTAGACTCCCGAACATGTGTTCAGCATTGTGAACACGCAGAACACGGAGCCAACCATGACCACGCGCCTGAAGAGCCACCGCCCGCGTCCGGCAACCGCGCTCGCGGAAACCTGGCAGAAGAGCCCGCGGTGGGCGGGCATCACGCGGCCTTACTCCGCGGAAGACGTGGAGAAGCTGCGCGGCTCGGTGCACATCGAGCACACGCTGGCGCGCATGGGAGCGGAACGGCTGTGGGCGCTGATGCAGACGCGGCCCTACGTCACCTCGCTCGGAGCCATGACCGGGAACCAAGCCGTGGCGCAGGTGAGCGCGGGGCTGGAAGCGATTTACGTGAGCGGATGGCAGGCCGCAGCGGATGCCAACCTTTCCGGCGAGATGTATCCGGACCAGAGCCTGTATCCGGCGAACAGCGTTCCGAAGCTGGTGAGCGCGATCAACCGCGCACTCGCACGCGCCGACCAGGTCCATCACGCGGAAGGGAAAAACGGCACGTACTGGTTCGCTCCCATGTTTGCCGACGCCGAAGCGGGTTTCGGCGGCAACCTGAACGCCTTCGAGCTGATGAAAGCGATGATCGAAGCGGGCGCCGCGGGCGTGCACTTCGAGGACCAGCTTTCTTCGGCGAAAAAGTGCGGGCATTTGGGCGGGAAGGTGCTGGTTTCGACCGGCGAATTCATCAACAAGCTGGTGGCCGCGCGGCTGGCGGCCGACGTGCTCGATGTTCCCACGATCCTGATGGCGCGCACGGACGCGGACAGCGCCAAGCTGATCCTGAGCGACCACGATCCGCTCGACCGTCCATTCCTGACCGGCGAGCGCACCTCGGAAGGCTTCTTCGTGTATCGCGGCGGCACGAAGGCGGCTATCACGCGGGGGCTCGCTTACGCGCCCTACGCAGACATGCTGTGGTGCGAGACCGCGAAGCCGGATCTGGCTGAAGCGCGCGAATTTGCCGAGGGCATCCATGCGAAATACCCCGGCAAACTGCTGGCTTACAATTGCTCGCCCTCATTCAACTGGCGCAAGCATTTGGACGAGACGACGATCGCCAGATTCCAGCGCGAACTGGGCGCGATGGGCTACAAGTTCCAGTTCGTCACGCTGGCGGGCTTCCACGCGCTGAATCTCAGCATGTTCGAACTGGCGCGCGGGTACCGCCAGAGCGGAATGTCCGCTTATTGCCGTGTGCAAGAAGCGGAATTCGAAGCCGAGCGCGAGCACGGCTATGCGGCCGTAAAGCACCAGCGCTACGTGGGTACCGGTTACTTTGACGAGGTGGCCCAGGTGATTACTAGCGGAAAGACGGAGACAACCGCCCTGAAAGGATCCACCGAGGAAGCGCAGTTTGAGTCCACGGCGAAGCCCCTGGCCGCGCCCGTTCCTCATCTGGTCGCGCGCAATCTCGGCGCGCAGGCTCCCGCCGCCGACTGAGCACCAAGGCGTCAGAATTCCTCGGGGGGAAGACCCGTCTTCTCGGCATGCCGCAGTATTGCGCCCCTGCGAAACGCGATGGCGCCTCCGCAGGGGCTTTTTTGTGCTCGCGAGACTGGGCCCGCCTCGCTCCTGACGGCCTAGCTCGGCGAGCAACTCGGCCTTTTTCGGCGGCATCCGAACGGTTACAATTTGAAGGTTTGGGGGCTCCAGCATTCGGGAGAGTGAATGGTTCGGGTAAGACGCTTCTTAATGGGCAGTCTGCTGTGTCTTTCGCTGACCGGCCTGGCTGCGTGCCATAACAATTCCAGTGCGTCGTCGAGTTCGACGTCGAGTTCGTCTTCATCCTCGAGTTCGTCCACGACGATGGTGCTGAGCTCGCTGACCGTAAATCCCACGGCGATCAATGGGGGGCAATCGACGACCGCCACGTTGACCCTCACCGCGGCGGCTCCGGCCGGGGGCATTCAGGTGGCGCTGAGCGCTTCGAGCCAGAGCGTTGTTCTTCCATCGATTAGCACCATCAACGGTCCCGTGCAGCAGTTCACCGTTCCCGCGGGAGACACGAGCGCAACCTTCAAGATTGGGTCCATTCCGGTGGGGTCCACGCAAACGGTGCAAATCACGGCCACCTATGCGGCGACGCAGAGTGTGCAAGTGACGCTGACTTTGGTTTCCACACATCCTCTGACGCTCAGCGCGTTCACGGTGAATACAAACACCTTCATGAGCGGGTCCACTGTTGTCGGAACGGTGACGCTGGACGCGCCGGCCTATTCGCCGGGCCAGCAAGTGTTCATTGCCAGCAGCGATTCTTCGGTCCAACCGCAGAATCCTGTGACTGTGCCTACGAATATGACGACGACAGAGTTCAGTATCTTCAGTGCTCCGGTCGCCGCACAGCGCACCGTGACGGTCACAGCCACATTGAACACCACAACGATTTCGGTTCAACTAACGCTACAGCCGATGGGAACGGCGATCACCACGCTCGTCGTTGTTCCTTACACGGCGGCCGGAGGGACGAGCATGACGGGAATCGTCACCGTCTCCCCTCCCGCACCCGCCGGTGGCGCGGTGGTAACGCTGAGCGCGGCATTTACGGATACGGCCACGCCGAGCACCACGCCGCTGCCCGTCACCGTCCCGGCAACCGTAACGGTGCCGGCCGGGACTACGCAGGCTCAGTTCACGATAACGACGATGGCGGTCACGAAGACGACGGATGTGACTCTAACAGCCACGCTGAACTCCACCGGAATCACGTTTGTAATTGCCGTAGTTCCGTCGCTCACGCTGGCGGGCATCTCGTGCCCGAGCATCGCAGTAACGACGGGGGACGGCATCGTCTGCACCGTTGAGTTGAACATCCCGGCGCCTGCCGGCGGGCAGTCGGTTAACCTCACCAGCTCAAATCAGACGGCACTGGCGTTGCCGGCAAATGTCATGGTTCCGGCTGGATCCTCAACCGTGCCGATCAGCCTCGTGGGGGGCGTTATCGGGAACATGCCGGTCCCGGTAACGATGACGGGCATGCTTCCGAACACTACATCGGGTTCCGTCACCAACGTGCTTACCGTGGTTCCCGTCAATGCGCTCAATCTCACTGCATTCATGCTGAGCGCCTCGGTCGTGCAAGGGGGACAAGCCAATCCGGGCCTTAGTACGACCGGCAGCCTGATGATCGCCCCAGCGGGAGCACCGCCCGGCGGGCTCGTCATAAACCTGACGAGCAGCGACCCGAGCGTTCAGTTTCCCAGCCCTACCAGTCCACCGGGCGCTCCCTGCACAACCACCGTCCCTGCCGGGACAGTCACCGTTCCGCAAAACTCTCAGAATGCATCATTCGGCCTGTGCACCAACACGGTGACTTCGCAGGTGAACGCAACCGTCACAGCCAACGTGAATGCCTATCCGCT
>DASPSB010000299.1:0-2221 GCA_035624135.1 Candidatus Acidiferrales bacterium
GAAGCTCTCGGCTGTCGGCTCTCAGCTCTCAGGCAACGCGCTCCGAACTCGACGCTCGGAGCTTGCGGCTTACCGCCAACTGGAGTGAATTCTTCGATCGCCTGCAACGCGAAAATCGCGCGCTCGTGGCGGAAGCCGCCGGCAAGCAATACTGGATAGCCGCCGAGCGCATCGAATGGTTCCAGGCCATGCATCGTGTGGTGACCGGGCAAAGCCCCGCCTCGACACAGGCAGTGAGCTTTGATGATGCCGTGCTGACCGCGGTGCAGGGATGGATGCCGCATCTTGGCCCAACGACTGCTTCGGAAATTGACGAGGCGCTCGGACTGCCGGCTTCCGAAATCGAAAAGGCGTTACTCCGCATGGAGGCCAGCGGAACCATTCTGCGCGGCAAGTTCTGCCCCGTCGATTCGCGCGCAGCGGCATCCGCTTCGCACGAACAAGAGACAGAGTGGTGCGAGCGCCGTCTGTTGGCTCGCATTCATCGCCTCACGGTCGCGACCCTGCGCAAGCAGATCGCCCCGGTCACGGCGTCGCAGTTCATGAACTGGCTTCTGCGCTGGCAGCATGTGGCTCCCGGCACCCAGGTGCGGGGCGAGCATGGAACGCTCGAAGTGATCCGGCAACTGCAGGGCTTCGAGATTCCGGCGAGCGCGTGGGAACGGTTTGTGCTCGCCCGCAGAATCTCCGACTACGATCCCGCGCACCTCGATCAGCTCTGCCTGACCGGCGCGGTCGGATGGGGCCGCCTGTCGCCGCATCCCGCCACGCTTGAAGCCACGGGAAGCGAGGAGAATCGGCGGCGGGTAATTCCGACGCGAGTCGCGCCGATTGCATTCTTTGTGCGCGAAGAGGCCGATTGGATGCGCGCTCATCACCCGGGGGCGGAGGATTCTTCTACTTCATTCTTAAGTCCGGTGGCGCAGGCGGTGCTCGAACTTTTGAAGCGGCGGGGCGCGCTGTTTTTTCCCGACATGGTGCGGGCGACGGGCCGGCTCAAAGCGGAGATCGAAACCGGGCTGTGGGAACTGGTCGCTGCCGGCCTTGTAACCGCCGACGGATTCGAAAACCTGCGCGCGCTGGTCACGCCGAAAAGTACCGCGGGAAGCGGCCTTGGGAAGATGCGCCGCCCGCGGCATGCGCCGGGACGCTGGTCGCTGTTGCACACCGAAGGCGCCGGTCGCGACCGCAGCGTCGAATCTTGCTGCTGGATGTTGTTGCGGCGCTATGGCGTGGTCTTCCGCGACCTGCTGCTGCGCGAAACCAATCTGCCCCACTGGCGCGAGTTGCAGATCGGCTACCGCCGCCTTGAAGATCGCGGCGAAGTGCGCGGCGGCCGATTCGTCGACGGATTCGTCGGCGAGCAGTTCGCGCTTCCCGTAGCCGTCGAATCCTTGCGCGCCCACCGCAAGCTGCCTCAGAATATCCAGGGCGAGCGCGTCGTCATCGCAGCCGCCGATCCGCTCAACCTGGTTGGAATCATCGTTCCCGGCGAGCGCATCCCCGCGATCTCGGGCAGAAGCGTCACCTTTCGCGATGGCGTGTGGGACACGGAAGAGGCGCTGCTCGCGTCTGGTTACTAGCCTCTTAGCAGTTCGCTTTTGGCTGTTGGCTCTTAGCTTTTGGCTCTTACGCACCCACCCGCGCTCTGTCATCCGCCGCAAGGCATTCTGCGTGCCTGCCGTTCCCCTCACGGCAAATTTAACTTCAACAGGATTTGCGGATCCAAATACACTCCCTGCCAGCGCACGGCCAGATGCAAATGCGGCCCAGTGGCAAGTCCCGTGCCGCCGCTAAGCGCAATCGCCTGCCCTTTTTTCACATCCTCGCCTTCGTTGACCAGGAATTTCGACAAATGCAGATAGAGCGTCAGCAGTCCCTGCCCGTGGTCGATCACCACGCAATTCCCTTCAAAGAACAGCGGCCGCGCCAGGATGACGCGCCCGTTATTCACGGCTGCGACCGAGGTCCCACTGGGCGCGCGGAAATCAAGTCCCTGATGCGTGCTTTTAACCGCACCGTTAAACACGCGCTCGGTTCCGAACACGTCGGAGATCCCGGCATTCACCGGAGGCGCAAACGACCCCTCCCATTCGCGGCCGGGGCTGAAGGTTTTGAACGCCTCCGTTTTTGTTTCCTTGTCCTGTTCGATCTGGCGCTGCTCTTCGGCGCTGGGAGCGGTGTAGCGCGGGGGAACCTTCAGCGGCACGCGCGGATAGCG
>DASPSB010000312.1:0-6839 GCA_035624135.1 Candidatus Acidiferrales bacterium
GCCAGCTCGCGGGCGTGCTCCGCGGTGCGGCTCGCGACCCACAGCCTTCCGATCCCGCGCGCGCGAAGCTGCTGTGCGGCCTTTCCGCCCATCGCGCCGGAGCCGAGCACGGCCGCGGAGTTGTTTTTCAACGCGCCGAAAATCTGTTCGGCCAGTTTCATGGCCGCCGAGGCTACGGACATAGCCTGCGCGCCCAGCCGCGTCTCGGCGCGAACGCGTTTGCCCACTTCCAGCCCCGCCTGGAACAGCCGGTTCAAAATCGGCCCGGTGAGTCCCGCGCGCTGCGCCGCCAGATAGGTCTCGCGGACTTGGCCCAGGATTTCCGCTTCGCCTAGCATCATGGAGTCGAGCCCCGCAGCCACGCGATAGAGATGCTCCACCGCGTCGCGATCGCGCCGGTGATAGAGGCAGCCATTCAACTGCGCCGGCTCGATGGAGTGGAACTTGCACAGATAGTTCTGTACGCCGGTTTCTACGTCGGCCGCGCGCTCCGAGGCGATGCTGTACACCTCGCTGCGATTGCAGGTGGAAAGCACCACAACTTCGTCCACCAGACCGTCGCGGCGCAGGGATTCGCCGGCCCGCACGCCCTCCTCCAGCGAAAAATGCAGCCGTTCGCGCAGCGCCACACCCGCCGTGCGGTGGTTCAGTCCGAGCAGGTGGACGCCCATCAGCGCCTCCCGCCCGCTTCTCGAATTGGTTCGCCGCACGCCATCAGTAGAACCTGTGGAACCGCGAGAAGAACAAATTCACAACCGTATAGCTGAAAATCACGGCGCAATAATTGACGACGCAGAACACCGAGGCGCGCGCGCCGCGCCACGCCGGCGAACGCGACACGGTCAGATATGCCGCGTAGAAACCCAGGATGAGAAACGAAATCACCACTTTCGGGTCGAACTGGAGCAGCGCCCCTGTCAACCGGCGATCCACGACCATGCCGAAACTGATGCCGACAATCAGGCTCGCCAGTCCCACCCACACGCCGCTGCGCGCCATCCGTTCCAGGTCTTCAAGAGCCGGCAACCGCCACATGATGGCAATCGGTTTGCGCCCGCGCAGCAGCCGGTCCTGCACCAGGTACACCACGCTGTACACAAACGACAGCGTGAACGCGGAATACGCCAGGATGTTCGACGTCACGTGGAGAGCGAAGATGCTGCCGCGCGCCGGAGCCGCAGGCGCCGCGTGCGGCGTAGCCACCAGATCCAGCATCAAGAGCAGCAGCACCAGCGGCAGGATGAACGCCCCCATGGCCCGCTCACCGTGGATCAATTCCAGCCCCAGGTAGGTGAGCACCAGGAACCACGCCAGCAGCGAGGTCGAGCCGTACAAATCCTGATAGGGCACGGAATGGATGGAGAAGGCCCGCTCGAGCAGCGCCAGGTAATGCGTGGCCAATCCAGCGGCCAGGAGCAGCGTCGCCGCCCGGCCCGCCCACATTCCCTCGGCGAAAAGCTTCCGGAGATAACATCCCAGGCTGGCTGCGTAGAGCGCAGCCGTGAGCCAGCCCAGAGCGGTGAAGGATAGCGCCACTCCTCACGTCTCCTCGAAACCGAAAGTATATATCCTCCGGAAGTGACCGGCGACGTGACGCGCGTCACATGGTCCTGTGCCCACCGCCGCACGCTATGCGCCCCAATTTGCTATGATTTCAACGGCATCGCTGCTTGCTCATGGCCGCCCCTGGATCACAATTCGACCGCAAGACGCTCTTCCTGCGGGCCTGCCGCGGCCAATCCACGGACCGCGCTCCCGTCTGGATGATGCGCCAGGCCGGCCGCTACCTGCCCGATTACCGCGCCGTTCGCGCAAAGCATTCGTTCCTCGAAGTCTGCAAGACGCCCGCGCTCGCCGTGGAGGTCTCGCTCCAGCCGTACCAGGTGCTGGCGATGGATGCGGTGATCGTATTCTCCGACATCCTGGTGCCCGCCGAGGCCATGGGCCTGCCCATCCAGTTTGGCGATGGGGGCCCCGAACTTCCTGAAAAAATCCGCCGCCGCGAGGACGTGAACCGGCTGCACGATTTCGATCCCGATCGCGAGACGCGGTTTGTGCTGGACGCCATCCAACAACTCTGCCGCTCGCTCGGCCCTGAGGTTCCCGTGCTCGGCTTCGCGGGCGCTCCCTGGACGCTGGCTTGCTATATGGTGGACGGCGCCGGCCGCGAGGGTTTTCCGGAAACCAAACGCATGCTCCAGGCGCAGCCGGACCTGCTGCGCGAGTTGCTCCAGCACATTGCTCGCAATACGGCGCGCTATTTGCATGCCCAGCTCGCCGCGGGCGCCTCCGCCGTGCAACTGTTCGACACGTGGGCTGGCGAACTCTCCCGCGAAGACTACGACGCATTCGCCCTGCCTGCCTTACAACAGTTGATCGCCGCGCTGCGCCCGGGCGACGCTCCGGTGATCTACTATTCCAAGGCTTCGAATCATCTGCTCCAGAGCGCGGCGCGCTCGGGCGCCACGGTGCTGAGCGTGGACTGGCGGGTGGACATGGCCGATCTGCGCGCCTCGCTGCTCGCTTCCACCGGCCGCGAATGGCCGCTGCAGGGCAACGTGGACCCGTCCGCGCTCTACGGATCCGAGCCCTCGATTCGCGCGGCCGTGCAGGCGGCACTGGCGCAAACCGGCGGGCGCGCCCACGTCCTGAATTTGGGCCACGGAATCCTGCCCGATGTTCCAGTCGAATCGGCCGGCGCGTTTATTCACGCCGGCCAGCAGCGCCTGGAAAACGCCACCGTGGGAGTGGCCGAACGCACATGAACGACACCAACCATCCCGGCAAACCGGAAACGCTGGATGCGCAGGCCCTGAGCGTCTCTGAAGAACTGCTCGAACGCTATAACCGTCCCGGCCCGCGCTATACGAGCTATCCCACGGCTCCTGTGTGGCAGGACAATTTTGGCGTCGCCGATTTCGATGGCGTGTGCCGCTCGGCGGACGCGGAGGGCCGGCCCGTTTCGCTCTACCAGCACCTGCCGTTCTGCGAGAGCCTGTGCCTGTTCTGCGCCTGCAACGTGGTGATCTCAAAAGACAAAACCGGCGCGGCCGCGTATCTCGACACGCTGAAACGCGAGGTGGATGAGGTTGCGCGGCGCGTCTCCCGTTCGCGCCCGGTGATTCAATTCCACTGGGGCGGCGGAACGCCCACCTACTACTCGGCCGCGCAGCTCGAAGATTTGTTTGAATTCACGCGCACGCGCTTCACGTTCGCACCCGATGCGGAAATCGGCGTCGAGGTAGATCCGCGCGTCACCTCGGACGAACATCTCGAAACTCTCCGCCGGCTCGGCTTCAACCGGCTGAGCATGGGCGTGCAGGATTTCACGCCGGAGGTGCAGAAGGCCGTCCACCGCATCCAGGGCTACGAGTTGACGCGGGATCTGGTGACGGCCGCGCGCCGCCTGGGCTTCGACAGCATCAACGTGGACCTCATCTACGGCCTGCCGCTGCAGACCGCCGAAAGCTTCGCGCGCACGGTGGACCGCATCATCGAAATCAATCCCGACCGCATCGCCATGTTCAGCTACGCGCACGTGCCCTGGCTCAAGAAACAGCAGGGCTCGTTTGCCGCGCGCCTGCCCGAGGGGATGGAGAAATTCCGCATTTTCCGCTCCGGATTGGCGCGTTTTCTGGCCGCGCGCTACGAATACATCGGCATGGACCACTTTGCGCGCCCCAGCGACGAGCTGGCGCTGGCGCAACGGAATCGCAAGCTGCACCGCAATTTCCAGGGCTACACCACGAAGGCGGGCGCGGACCTCTACGGCATGGGGGTGAGCGCGATCAGCGGAATCGGGGATGCGTACGCCCAGAACGAACGCGACGCAGGGCGTTACTCCGGCGCCGTCGGTGCGCGCGGCCTCGCCACCATGCGCGGCTATCGGCTGACTCCCGACGACCGCATCCGGCGCGACGTGATCAGCCGCCTGCTGTGCCACACGGTGGTGCGCAAAGACGAAATCGAGCGGGAATTCGGTCTGCGCTTCGACGAATATTTCGCGCCGGAGCTGGAGCACCTAGCTGCCGTGGCCGCCGACGGGCTGGTGCGCCTCACTCCCAATTCTGTCGAGGTCGTCGGCCTGGGCCGCATCTTTATTCGCAATGTCGCCATGATCTTCGATCCCTATCTCGAACAGCAGCGCCTCGCGGAACGCCCCCTGTTCTCGAAAACGCTCTGAGGGGGCCGCAGGATGCGCATCGTCGTCATCGGCGGAGGAATTTCCGGCCTGTCCTGCGCCTGGCGTCTGCGCCAACTGGGCGCCGAAGTGCTCCTGCTCGAAGCGGAGGAGCGAGCCGGCGGCGTCATCCGTTCCGTGCGCCACGAAGGTGCGCTGTTCGAAGCCGGGCCGCAGAGTTTTCTGCTCACTGCCGCGCTCGCCGATCTCGTCCACGAGCTCGAGCTCGACGAGCAGCTCCAGCTCGCCAATCCGCGCGCTCCGCGCTACGTGGTGATTGACGGGCAACTGCGCGCCGTTCCGCTCGGTCCGCTCTCGTTCCTGTTCAGCGGACTGATTTCCGGCAGCACGAAGGGCCGGCTGCTCTCCGAACCGTTCCACCACACCACGCCGCCCGACGACGACGAATCCATTGCTGCATTCATCCGCCGCAAATTCGGCGCGGAACTGCTGGACCGGCTGGTAGCGCCCATGGTTGCGGGGATTTACGCCGGCGATGCGGAGCGCCTGAGCCTGCGCAGCGCCTTCCCTTCCCTGCACAGTTGGGAGGAGCAACACGGCAGCCTGATTCGCGGCATGTTCAAATCGCGCCCCTCCGGCAACTCGAAGGGCCGGTCGCGCGGCGGATTGGCGACATTCGCGGAGGGCAACGAAACGCTCGTCGCTCGCCTCGCGGAACGCCTCGGCGATTCGGTTCAACGCAACGCACGCGCTGTTTCTATCGCTCGCGCGCGGGGGGGCAGCGAGGCTCGCTTCGAAGTGGTTTGCACACGCGGCAGCCAGCGCGAAACCATTCCAGCGGGCGCCGTGGTGATCGCCGCTCCCGCACGCGTTGCTGCCACACTCCTCGCGCCGCTCGTTCCCGCGGCCGGCGATCTCGCACGCATCGAGTACGCGCCGGTTGCCGTTGTGGCCGGCAGCTATATGACCGAGCACCTGAAGTCGCCGCTCAATGGATTCGGGTTCCTGGTGCCGCGCGCCGAACGGCTGCGCATTCTCGGCACGGTGTGGAATTCGTCGCTCTTTCCCGGACGCGCGCCCGGAGCGCAGTCGCTGCTCACCAGTTTCGTCGGCGGCATGACCGATCCCTCCGCCGGTTCGCTACCCGATGAGCCGCTGTATCAAACCGTTGAGTCGGAATTGCGACGCGTACTGGGCATTCTGCTCGCGCCGCGGATTCGTTTTGCGCAGCGCTGGCCGCAGGCCATCCCGCAATACAACCTGGGTCACGCCGCGCTCACCACACGCGTCCTGGCCGCCCTCTCGGAAACTCCCGGCCTTTATTTGGCGGGCAACTATCTGGAAGGCCCCGCCGTGGGCGCCTGCGTCGGGGTATCGAATCGCGTCGCCGAAGCGGCCGTCAAATCGCAGAGGTGACCCAAGCCTTACCCACGAGGACGAAAATTCGAGCGATTCTGGGGGGTGTGCGCCGGGCGCACAGACCAAACTGGGGGCAGGCGCGGGTTGATTGACTCGAACTAGGCCGGACCCTAAGATACGCGGCAATGCCCGATTCCCGATCGCTGGTCGGCCAGACGTTCTCCCACTACCGCATCCTCGAACGGCTGGGCGGCGGCGGCATGGGCGTCATTTACAAGGCCGAGGATACGGAACTCGGCCGGTTCGTGGCGCTTAAGTTTCTGCCGCAGGACGTTGCCCGCGATTCCCAGGCCGTCGAGCGCTTCCGCCGCGAGGCCCGCGCCGCTTCCGCGCTCAATCATCCTAATATCTGCACCATCCACGAAATCGGCGAACACGACGGGCAATTGTTTATCGTCATGGAGTACCTGGAAGGCCAGACGCTCAGCCACCGGATCGGCGGCGGCCCGGTCGGGATCGACGAGCTCATCAGCCTGGCGATTCAGGTAGCCGACGGCCTCGATGCGGCGCACAGCCAGGGCGTGATCCACCGCGACATCAAGCCCGCCAACATCTTCGTCACCAAGCGTGGTCACGCCAAAATCCTGGATTTCGGCCTGGCCAAGCTTACCTATGAGCACTATCGCGCGCCTGAGATGACGGGCGCCTCGACGATGCTCACCGTGGGAGCCACCGAAGAGCCGCTCACGAATCCCGGGGCCGCGGTGGGTACGGTGGCGTATATGTCGCCCGAGCAGGCCCGGGGCGAGCCGCTCGACTCGCGTACGGACCTGTTCAGCTTCGGGGCGGTGCTTTATGAAATGGCCTGCGGTAAGCGGCCGTTTCCGGGCGACACCTCGGCGCTCGTATTCGACGCGATACTTCACCGGAAACCCGCGCCACTGCCGAAACGCGACCCGGTGACCCCGGCCGAACTCGATCGGATCATCCGCAAGGCGCTGGAGAAAGACCGCGGCAAACGGTACGCATCGGCCGCCGAGATGCGCGCCGAACTCGAAGGGCTGCGGCAGCAGCGCATCGTTGAATCCACTACCGCGGTTCCGGTCGCGCGCGCGGCCCGAAAACCCGGCATTCTTATCGGCGCAGCCGCTGTCCTCCTCGTCGTCAGCCTCGCCGCCCTGGTCGCCCGGCGCTACACAAATGCGATCTGGGCCCGCGAGAAGGCCCTGCCGGAAATTGAGCGGATGGTGGATAAAGGGGACTTCATCTCCGCCTTCAATCTCGCCCGGCAGGCGGAACAATACATTCCCTCCGACCCGATGTTGCAAAAACTATGGGA
>DASPSB010000320.1:0-6331 GCA_035624135.1 Candidatus Acidiferrales bacterium
GACAATTTTCCGTTGGCCCGCGGCGGGTTCACCAGCTCCACATGCACCATGCGGAAGCTCCCGTCGCGCGCCATATTCGTGGGATAGTACGCCAGCACATACTGGTTGCGGATGTCGCGCGCAATCACCGTGCAGATGGACTGCACCTCTTCCACCGAATTCGGGAAAAATGCCGCACCTCCCGTTTCCGTGGCCAGCGTCGTCAAATCCTTTTTCGCATGCCGCGCCGCCCGCTTCTCCTCTTCGTTGAGCAGGCCGACCGCGTAAATCAGCGTCCCGCTCTTTCGCGCTTCTTCCACGGCGGTCTGGAGCGTGATGTGCCCGCTGGCATTGTCCTCGCCGTCGGTGATGACGAGCAGCGCCTTCTTGTCGTGCGTCGCCTTCTTCAAATGGTCCATGGAGCCGACGAGCGCCGCGTACATTGCCGTGCCGCCGCGCGAGTCCACGCGTTCCAGCGCTTCGCGCAGCTCGCGCACGTCGGAAGTGAAATCCTTGTCCAGGTCCAGGAAGAATTCGTCGTTGAAGTTCACCACGAACACTTCGTCCTGGGGATTGCTGGTCTCGACGAAGGTTAGCGCCGCCGCGTTCACCTTCTCCCGTTTGTCGCGCATGCTCCCGCTGTTGTCCACGATAAGCCCCAGGCTTACCGGAACGTCTTCGCGCCGGAACACGGAAAGCTTCTGCTCCACCTTGTCTTCGTAAACCCTGAAGTTGTTCTCCTGCAGGCTGGGGACGAAGTTGCCGCGTTCGTCGAGCACGCTGGCATACAACACGACCAGCCCCACATCCGTTTTCAACCGGTAGCCCTGCCCGGGGGCCGCCGCGGAGGAGACCGGCGCCTGCCTGGCGGGCGCCGCACGCAGTCCCGCGCCCGCGAGGGCCAGTGCCATCGCCGCGCACACACACATTCCCAGAATGAGGATCAGAGATTTACTGCGGGGAATAGTAGCCGCTCTTCGCGTAGACATTCAGGGGCGGCAGTCCTTTCGGCGGCCGCAACTTCACTTTTATTTTACGCCATTTCCCGTCGCGCGCGTGATTCGCGGGACGGTAACCCAGTACGTATTGGTTCCTAAGCTCCATTCCGATTTTGATGGCGATGTCCGGCAGGTCGTTCAGATTGCCCACGGCAAAAGTACGGCCGCCGCTCATATCGGTAACCTCGGCCAGCAGCGCAGGCCCGTTGACCTCCTCCGGCGTGGCGCGCGAACCGGTGGGGTCGTAGAGACCGATGGCGTAGATTTGCGTATCCGCCTCGCGCACAAAGTTGCGTATGTCATGCTCGGAGTAGCGGCTGTGATTGTCGCCTCCGTCGGAAATCACCAGCAGCGCCTTCTTCTGATTCCGTGCCCCACGCATTTCCGATAGCCCCAGGTAAATGGCGTCGAGCAGCGCGGTGCGCCCTTTGGCCGCCGTAAACATCAGGCGGGTTTCGATGTCCTCGACGCTGTTGGTAAACGGGCTGGAAAGCTCGGCGTGCTCGTTGAAACTCACCACAAAATATTCGTCCTGGGGGTTCGCCGTTTTCACAAACTGGAGGGCGGCCATCCGCGATTTATCTATTTTATTGGCCATGCTCCCGCTTAGGTCCAGCACCACGCCGATCGACACGGGGACGTCTTCCGAGGAAAAATGCGTGACTTCCTGCTCCAGGTTGTCTTCGAAAACGCGGAAGTTTTCCGATTCCAGGCCTGTCACCAGGCGGTTGTAGGGGTCCGTCACCGTCACGTTGACCAGCGCCAGATCCACATCCACGCGCATGGGGTTCTTGTCGCCGGGCTTCGCGTCCTTCCGGGCCGGCAGCGGCGGCCCTGGGATGATGATGGCGTTGGGAGGCGTTCCGGGGTTCTGTTGCGACGCGGCAGGAGGCTCCGCAGGTGCCGGCGCTTGGGATGGAGTCTGGCCTCTCGCGGCAGCCACCAGCAAGGCGCACAGTAGTGCGCTCCCAAAGAAACGGAGCGCTCTCGCGGCGTCCTGCCTCACGGCTCCCCCCGTGCGCCACCTGGGAAGGGGCGGGCGATGTCCCCAATGCCGTCGTCCGTCCGGCGTCGCCCGTCTTCAGGAAAAAAGCAGGCGCGCCCGCCGAACTTCCGGGGATTGTAGCACCCGCCCTGCGGAAATCAATACGCCTGTCGCTCCTCTCCAAGCCCGCTTCCACCACACCGCCCGCCGCAGATGAAGCGGCCAGGTGCCTTCCAGTACGCTGCTGTTTCGACGCGGCGGGAGACGCGTCACCCGCTTGGCGCTTCTTCCTGTGCTACCATCCGCCGCGTTACGCTCACGGAGGGCTGCTTTGGCCGATTCTGTTATCGCGGTGATTCCCGCGCGCTATGCCTCAAAGCGATTCCCGGGCAAAGCCCTCGCTCTGATCAACGGCAAGCCCATGATCGTGCGCGTTCTGGAGCGCGTGAGCCGCGCGCGCGGCATCTCCCGCGTGCTGGTGGCCACCGACGACGAGCGCATTGCCGGCACCGTCCGCGATGCCGGGGGCGAAGCGGTGATGACCCGCTCCGAGCACAGTTCCGGCACCGAACGCATGGCCGAGGTCGCCGAGCATCACATCGCGCCGCTGTATCTAAACGTGCAAGGCGACGAACCGCTGGTTGATCCTGCTTCGCTCGAGGAACTCATCGGAACCATGGAGGCCGAAGGCGGACGCGAAAACGCTCCCGGCGTGGGCACGCTCGCCACTCCGCTTCGCGACGTATTCGATTCGGCGGATCCACGCGTGGTGAAGGTGGTGGTGGATCTCTCGGGCAACGCCCTCTATTTTTCGCGCGCGCCTATTCCGCACACCCGCGATGCCCCCGGCTCCGGCGACGTCCTCGAAGCCGGCAAATCACGGCCCGCGCAGTGGAAGCACCTGGGCGTCTATCTTTTCCGCCGCGACGTTTTGATGGCATTTCCGAAGCTGCCGCCGGGCCGGCTCGAACGCCTTGAGGTTCTCGAACAGTTGCGGCTGCTCGAACATGGCTACTGCATTCGCGTGGTCGAGACACCGCATGACACGGTGCCCGTGGATGTGCCCGGGGACGTTGCTCGCGTCGAAGCGATCCTGAAGAAGTGACGGGTGCTCGAATCGCCCGTGAACAGTCACGAATCAAGCGAAGGTCTGCAAGTTGACATCACCCCACCGGCCCCGCATAATAGGTCGCAGTTCAATTCGCGCCGGTCGTAAGCAGCACTCCTCGGCGCAAGGACGCAGAACAGGACGTTGACGGTACAGAGCACCACGCCGAAATTTATTTTTGTTACCGGCGGCGTCGTCTCCTCCCTGGGCAAAGGTCTCGCAGCAGCTTCCATCGCCTGTTTGCTGGAAAGCCGCGGCGTGCGCGTCACCCTTCAGAAGTGCGATCCCTACCTGAACGTAGACCCGGGAACGATGAGTCCCTACCAGCACGGCGAGGTTTACGTGACGGAGGATGGCGCGGAAACCGATTTGGACCTCGGCCACTACGAGCGGTTTACAAACGCCCGCCTGACGCGCGATAACAACTGGACCACGGGCCGGATCTACGAGCTGATCCTGGCCAAAGAGCGCCGCGGCGATTACCTCGGGAAAACTGTCCAGGTAATTCCCCACGTGACCGACGAAATCAAGGCCGCCTTCCGCAAAGTGGCCCACGACGTGGACGTGGTGATCGTCGAAATCGGCGGCACGGTGGGCGACATCGAGTCGCTCCCTTTCCTGGAAGCCATGCGCCAGATGCGCCTGGAAATGGGGCCGGCCAACACGATATTCATTCACGTCACGCTGGTGCCATTCATCCCCACGGTGGGCGAGCTGAAAACCAAGCCCACGCAGCATAGCGTCAAAGAGCTGCTCAGCATCGGCGTGCAGCCCGACATCCTGCTCTGCCGCGCCGACCGGGTGATCCCTCAGGATCTGAAGAAGAAAATCGCGCTGTTCTGCAACGTGGCCGAGAACTGCGTCATCGCCGCCAACGACGTGGAGTGCATCTACGACGTGCCGCTTTCGTTCGCGCAGGAAGGGCTGGACGAGCAGATTCTTCGCCTGTTGCATCTCGAAGCGCACGAACGCGACCTGCGCGCCTGGCTCGGTTTTCTCGAGCGTATCCACAATCCGGAAGGCGAAGTCCGCATCGGAGTCGTGGGGAAGTACGTGCAGCTCGAAGACGCGTACAAGAGCCTCCGCGAAGCGCTGGTCCACGGCGGAGTAGCCCACAAGCTGCGCACCGTGCTGGAGTGGATTGAAGCGGAGGAAATCGATTCTGAGGAAACCGCGGCGCGCCGTCTGGCCGGCGTGGACGGAATTCTGGTTCCCGGGGGATTCGGCAAGCGCGGCATCTCCGGCATGGTGGAAGCCATCCGTTACGCGCGCGAGCACAAGGTGCCGTTCTTCGGCATCTGCCTGGGAATGCAGTGCGCCACGATCGAATTCGCGCGCGACTGCGCTCATCTGAAGGGCGCAGACTCGACCGAATTCGAGCCGCAGACGCCCCACCGCGTCATTTTCAAATTGCGGGATTTGCTGGGTGTGGAAGAAATGGGCGGGACCATGCGGCTGGGCGCCTGGCCCTGCGTTCTCGAACCCGGATCATTTGCCGCGCACGCCTACGGCACACTCCAGATTTCCGATCGGCATCGGCATCGCTACGAATTCAATCCGGAATACGAAAAGACGCTGGTTGCGGCGGGATTCCGCATCACAGGCCGCACTCCGGACGGCGTGTACGTCGAGATCGTCGAAGAGCCGAGTCACCCGTGGTTTCTTGGCTGCCAGTTCCACCCGGAATTCAAGTCTGCGCCTCTCCATCCTCATCCATTGTTCGCCGCGTTTATTGGCGCCTCGAACCAGCATCGGCTGGCGCGCGGCCGCGCGCGCGCGAGCAGCCAGCCCACTGTCGCCGCCGACTGATTTCCCCGAACTGATCGAACGGTTTACTCAGAGCGCGCCGAGCCACTTTACGGGCAGGTACGCGGCCAGGGAGTTGGCCAGTCGCTCGTCTGCGGTAATGAATTCGGCGCCGGTTTCCACCGCGAGGATCACATACACGCAATCGTAAACGGTTCGCCCAAACCTTGTAGCCATAGCAAAGGCTGGTTCGAGCAAGGACAGGGAACCTACGGTCGTAAAATCGTAGCGGAGCAACTGCTCTACGGCACGTTCTCCCACGCCGCGGGTAATGCGGCCGCGACGTACCGCGTTCCACACTGCATTGCCTGCCTCAACCCAGAACAAATCGGGCACGGCCAGCCGGACCTGGCCACGAGCATAGCGCACTTGAAGCAGCAAAGCCTCTTCGGTGAGAGTCTCTCCTTGCCCAGGCAGCAGCCACTTGATGGCGACGCTCGCGTCCATTATGAACGCGGTCACCGCGCACGATCCTCACGGATCATTTCCTCCGCGGAAGGGAAGGGACCGTGCCCGGGCGAAGGCTGAGCGCGAAGCCTGGCCAGCCTGCGCGAGATGTCACGCCGGATCCTGAGCACTTTTCTGGTAGGAATATTTTCTTCTATCATGGCGATAATTTCCGCGGCCATGGACCGGTGGTTCCGCTTGGCCCGCGCGCGCAAGCCCTCGTAGAGATCCTTGGGGACGTGCTCCACGAATAATGTGGGCATAGAATCCTCCTAGCAATATTCTAGGCTATTCCTAGGAACTGTTCAAGGGAGTGGTGAGGCCAGCCAGGACGCCGCGTCGCTCGGCCCCAGGGAACCAGGGTGCGCGCCACCCGGCAGGGTGACCGTCGGTGGCTGCGTTTGTGGGCCACGCCCAAGGGACGAAGGCTGCTGCTCGCTGGAAGAAACCGCCGTGTGCGCCTGCTCTCCCGGCGCTTTGCGGGATTCTCCGCTTCTGAACTGGCTACGGTCGCTGAGGCGGCGCGGCTGCTTGCGAAGATCTGAGTCCGGGCCGCCGGTGCTCCGGCTACCAGCCCCAGGGCCTCGACTTCTGCAAAACCATGAGCTTCAGCTCTTCGCTAGGCTGGAAATTGTCTTTCTCGAGCACGAACTTGGTCGGCGCTACGCGCTGCAACCCTGGCATGCAGGTAATCAGCATGTCGTTCGGGTCCTTGGTCAGCACGGTCAGATGAAAGATCCCGATGGGCCCGCTCCAACCGTTCGCGCTGGTAAGAGTGAAATCGATGGCCTGCTCGTACAGGAGTGTGCCGGTGTCCTTGCTTTCCGCCGCCTGCGCCTTCAAAGCCGCAATGGCGCGCGTCGTCTCGGCGGTAGCGCAATAGTTCGCCACATTACCGCTGTCATTATTGGTGACCGAAAAGTAGCCGCCGCCCACCACCGGACTGTAGAACTGGGTGATTTCCACCACCTGGTTCGCGGGAATTACCTGCGTCCAGGAATAGAGCAC
>DASPSB010000331.1:0-5891 GCA_035624135.1 Candidatus Acidiferrales bacterium
GCCAGCGCCGGGCGCGGCGGGGTCGGCGTCAAGGGATTTGGCTTCGGCGAGGATGACGCGGGTGCCAACGTCTTCCACGCTGATTTTGCCTTTGACGACAATCGTCGAGCCTTTACGAAGGGTGCGCTCGAGGCGCGCGAAACTTTCGGGGAAAACGAGAACTTCGGCCACTCCCGTCATGTCCTGGAGGGTGAGGATGGCCCAGCGCTGGCCTTTGCGGGAGCGCATGGCGCGTTCGGCGGCAACGATCCCGGCGATGGAAACTTCGGCGCCATTGGGTTTGTCCTCGAGGGCGCCGAGCGGGCAGACGGCGAGATCGTCGAGGCGCGCGCGGTAGCGTTCGAGCGGATGGCCGGAAACGTAGAAGCCAAGCATTTCATACTCGCGGGCCAGTCGCTCGTGTTCGGGCCACTCTTCAAGGTCCGGAAGAACTTCGGCGCCGGAATCGGCAGCCGGATCCGCGGCTCCTGCGCCGAAGAGGCCATGCTGTCCGACGGAGCGTTCGCGCACAATGCGCTGGGCGTGCTCGATGGCCGGATCAATCATGGCCATCAACTGGGCGCGACGGGCCCCGAGCGAGTCCATGGCTCCGGCGCGGATCATGGATTCGAGCATGCGGCGATTGAGGAGTCGCACGTCGGCAACTTCGCAGAACTGGCGGAGAGAACGGAACGCGCCGACTGTCTTCCGCGCTTCGAGGATGGAGCGCACCGCCGTTTCGCCGACGTTGCGGATGGCGCGAAGGCCGAAGCGTATGGCCTCCCCGGCGGGAGTGAAGTCCATGTCGCTCGAATTGATGTCCGGCGGGAGTACGGTGATGCCGGCGGCGCGCGCTTCGCCGATGTATTTGACCATCTTTTCGGCGTTGCCGGTTTCCGAGGTAAGCAGGGCGCAGAAAAATTCAACGGGATAGTGAACTTTAAGCCAGGCGGTCTGATAGGCGAGCAAGGCGTAGGCGCAGGCGTGTGATTTGTTGAATCCGTAGCCGGCAAATTCTTCCATCAGGTCGAAGATGCGCTCGGCCTTTCGCGCGGGAACCTTGCGGCCCGCGCATCCGGCGAGGAATTTTTCGCGCTGCGCGGCCATTTCTTCCTTCTTCTTCTTGCCCATGGCACGGCGGAGGAGGTCGGCTTCGCCCAGCGAATAGCCCGCCAGCCGCGAGGCGATCTGGATCACCTGCTCCTGGTAGAGGATGACGCCGAAAGTTTCCGCGAGAATCTCCTGGAGCTCGGGGAGTTCGTAGGCGACTTTCTTTTTCCCGTGCTTGCGGGCGATGAAATCGTCAATCATGCCGCCCTGGATGGGGCCGGGGCGATAAAGGGCGTTAAGCGCGGTGAGATCTTCGAGGCGCGAGGGCCGGTAGCGGCGAAGGATGTCGCGCATGCCGTGGGACTCGAACTGGAAGATGCCGCTCATTTCGGCGCGGTGGAAAAGGGCGTAGGTCTGGGGATCGTCGAGAGGGAGATCGGCGAGGATCAGCGTTGTGCCGCGGTGCTGCTCGATGAGCTTTACGGCGTCGTCGAGGATGGTGAGGGTGGTGAGGCCGAGGAAGTCCATCTTCAGGAGGCCGAGTTTTTCGAGCGCATTCATGTCGTACTGCGTGGTGATTTCTTCGCGGTTCGATTTGTACAGCGGAACGATTTCCACGAGCGGCTGGGGCGAGATGACGACGCCGGCGGCGTGGGTGGAGGCGTGGCGGGCGGAACCCTCGAGGCGGCGGGCAATGTCCATGAGTTCGGTGTAGCGCTCATTCGACTCGATGGCGGAGCGAAGCTGTGAGGATTCGGCCAGGGCCTTATCGAGCTTGATGTTCAGCTCCGCGGGGACGAGTTTGGCGAGGCGGTCCACTTCGCCGAAGGGGAGATCGAGGGCGCGGCCCGTGTCCTTGATTGCCGCTTTGGCGGCGAGGGTTCCAAACGTGATGATTTGGGCGACGTTTTCGCGGCCGTACGTGCGGGTGACGTAATCAATCACCTCCCCGCGCCGGCGCATGCAGAAGTCAATGTCGATATCAGGCAGCGAAATACGTTCGGGATTCAGGAAGCGCTCAAAGAGCAGGCCGTACTGAAGCGGGTCCACGTCGGTGATGCCGAGCGCGTAGCTGACCAGGCTGCCGGCGGCGGAGCCGCGGCCGGGGCCGACGGGAATGCCCTGCGAGCGCGCATAGCGGATAAAATCCCAAACGATGAGGAAATAGCCGGCGAAGCGCATCTTCTTGATGATCTCGATTTCGTAAGCGAGGCGCTTGGCGTATTCGGTGAGCGGGTGGAGCAGCGAGTTCGATGCGGCGAGGCGTTCGAGATGCTCGCGGCGGGCGGCGAAGCCTTCGGCCACGACGGATTCGAAATAGCTTTCGGGCGTGTGCCCGTGCGGCACGCGAAATTCGGGGAACGGATTCTTGACCGGCTCGATTTTTACGTGGCAGCGGGAAGCGATTTCGACGGTGCGGGAGAGCACGTCCGGCAGCTCGCGAAAGACCCGGTACATTTCCTCGGCGGTCTTGAAATAGAACTGATCGTTGGCGAAGCGCATGCGGTGTGCGTCGCTGACGGTCTTGCCGGTCTGGATGCAGAGGAGCACGTCCTGGGCGCGTGCATCGTCGCGGGAGAGATAGTGCGCGTCGTTGGTGGCGACGAGCGGAATGCCGGTCTCGCGGGAGAGGCGCAGAAGATTGGGATTGACCTTGCGTTCGATCTCGAGGCCCTGGTCCTGAATTTCGAGGAAGAAGTTGCCTTTGCCGAAGATGTCGCGGAGGCGGTAGGCGGCCTCGCGGGCTTCCGATTCTTTCTCCTCGGTGAGGGCTTCGGCGACTTCGCCGCGCAGGCACGCGGAAAGTGCGATCAGCCCGTGGGAATGCTGGGCGAGGAGATCGTGGTCCACGCGCGGCTTGTAGTAAAAGCCGTCCAGGAAGCCAGTGGAAACGAGCTTGATGAGATTGCGGTAGCCCTCCTGCGTTTCAGCAAGGAGGACGAGGTGATTGGCGCGGCCGGCGCCGGGTGCGTCAGGGTCGGAGGTCTTGTCCTTGTGGCTGCCGCGGGAGACGTACATTTCGCAGCCGATGACGGGCTTGACGCCGCGCGTAGTGGCTTCCTGGTAGAACTTGGCGGCGGCGAATAGATTGCCGTGGTCGGTGACGGCAACGGCGGGCATGCCGCGGCGGGCGGCTTCGGAGACAAGATCGGAAATGCGGCAGGCGCCGTCGAGTAGAGAGTAGTCGGTGTGGAGATGGAGATGGACGAAGGGCGGCGTCTGCATGCCGGAGAACATTGTACGGCGGTGAGAACGAAAATCGAATCCCGAAGTTTCGGGCCGAAAAACCAAACCCAAAAGCTACCTTACTGGAGGACGTCCGGAAAAGAGACCGGCTAAACGCCTGTCCTACTGGCTGAGTCAGCGCTTGCGCCTGGCCTTTTTCTTGGGGGCTGGCTTGGGCGGCTTCTTCCGTTTCGGCGCAGGTTTTGCGGAAGGCTTTTTCCCAGCCGGCGCCAACTTTGCAGCCGCGGCGGCCTTTGCAGCGGCCTCGCCCTTCGGAGCAGCAGCGCCTTTCGTAGAAGCGGTGGCAGCTTTGGCCCCCTTCGCAGGCGCAGCTTCCTTGGATTTCTTCTCCGGCTTCGGTTTTTTCTTGGGCTCGGGCTTGATTCCGGCGAGATTGCGGAGAATGCGGTCGTAGTGCTCGGGTCCGCGGACGCGTCCATGGAGCTGAAGCGTGAAGAACTGGTCGAGGATGGCATCGAACTTGGGCCCGCGGGGAACGCCGAGAGCCTCGAGCTGGACAGCGGGAAGCGAGGCGCGCATGGGCTTCCACTTCGAGATGTAGGCGTGAATGCGCGCGAGGACCTTGGATTGGCGCGTGTAGGTGAGAAGGAACGCGATGGTTTCGGAGGGGATTTTTTCGAGCGCATCGTAGGCGGCGCGAGCGTCCTTCATTCTCCCGGCGCCGAGGAGCTTGACGGCGGCGTCGGCTTGCTCTTCAAGTGATGCGACGAGCTGGACCTCCGCGGCGCGGAGGCCGAGTTGCTTGAGTGCGTTGTTGCGTTCGACGCGGCTGAACCGACCGAAAAAGTAATAAAGAGTGGGGGCGGAGAGGCGGGCGCGGCGATTGATGGAGGCCAGCGCCTCGCGAGCTCTTACCAGGGCGTCGAGGCCCTTGTAGTCCGGCTTTCGAGAACGGAACTTAGGATGGATGACGGAGAGCAGGTCGTGATCCTGCCAGGATTTGAGGACAGCGGCGGCGTTGTCTTCACGGCCGGCCTGGCGTACCTCGTCGGTGAAGTCGGATGCAGGAATGTTCAGATGAAGTTTGCGTTCGATGGCGAGATCGAACCAGCCGGAAGTGCGCTCCTCGAGAGCGAAGCCCATGCGCGCCGCGAAGCGCAGGGCGCGGAGCAGCCGGCCGGGCTGGTTCGTGAAACCGTGCATCGAGAGGATGCGGATTTCCCGGCGTTCGATATCGGCCAGACCATTGGTGGGATCGAGCAACAAGCCGCGGGAGGCGGGATTGAGAGAAAGTGCGATGGCGTTGATGGAGAAATCGCGGCGGCGGAGATCGTCGAGGATGGTGCCGAAACGGTATTGGACCTTAGCGCCGGGAGATTCGTAGTAGTCGTCGCGCGCGCCGGAGAGGGAGCCGTCCACGTCTCCGTGAAAGAGGATTTCGACCACGCGGCGGTCTTCGTCAACGTCGAGAAGGCGAGCACCGCCCTTCTCGAGTTCGCGGGCGATACGCAGCGGGTTGCCCTCCAGGACGAAATCGAGGTCGCGGATGGCCATGCCGGAGATAAGATCGCGCACGGCGCCTCCGGCGATATACACATTGGCGTTCTGGGCCTGTGCGAGCTCGACGAGGCGCATGACCACGGCGCGCTGTTCGGCGGAAAGGCGGCTTTCGAGAAGAAACATATAATCAGGCATGGCGTCTCCTAATCAATTGCAATGCGGCAGCGCGGGAAGTGCTTCGCGGCGCGCCCTATATTTTCAATGTCCCGCGTGCTAATCCCCCACTTCCCGAAACTCGCGAAAAGGCAGAAAATTTTCCCTGCCCGCACAGCCAAATCCCTGGTCCCCCCACACAAACAGACCAAACCTGCCCAGCCCCTTCTCCGTCAGGGCAGGCATGAATAGTTGCGCCACCGCTACTGGGCGCGCGGATGATGCGCGCGGTACACCTGCCGCAGGCGTTCCTGGGTGACATGCGTATAAATCTGCGTGGTGGAGATATCCGCATGACCCAGCATAGCCTGAACGGAACGGAGATCGGCACCACGCTCGAGCAGATGCGTGGCGAAACTGTGCCGCAGTTTGTGAGGGCTCAGCTTGGCAGGCAGCCCGGCGCGGCGTCCGTAGGACTTCACCACTTTCCAGAAACCCACGCGGGTCATCTTGGACCCGTGATGATTCACGAATACGAACGGCGAGGAACGGCCGCGGAGCAAACGCGAACGCGGCTCGCCGAAATAATGGCGCAGCGAATTAACGGCGGCGCGTCCGAGGGGGACGAGCCGCTCCTTGTTTCCCTTCCCGATACACCGGACGCAGCCCATCGAGAGATCCAATTCGGCGAGGCGCAAGCCAACGAGCTCGGAAACACGCAGGCCGGTGGAGTAAAGGACCTCCAGCATTGCGGCGTCGCGAGCGCCGAGGGGAGTGCGCGCGTCGGGCATAGCCAGCAGCTTCTCCACCTGAGAGATGGAAAGAAAAATGGGCAGGCTATTCCAGACGCGCGGAGCCTCGAGATTGAGAGTGGGCTCGTCGCGGAGCAGCCCGTCGGTGACCGCAAAGCGGAAGAATCCGCGCAACGTGGCGAGATGGCGCGCGACCGAACGGCTGCTGAGCTTTTGGCGGTAGAGGCCAGAGAGAAATTCGAGAATGGAATCGCGGTCGGCGGCTTCGAG
>DASPSB010000342.1:0-7133 GCA_035624135.1 Candidatus Acidiferrales bacterium
GCATCGCGCCTCAATCCGAATCTTCCCGCGGAATTGGATCGCATCATCAACAAGGCCTTGGAAAAAGATCGCAACCTGCGCTACCAGACCGCTGCGGAAATGAAGACCGATCTGAAGCGCCTCAAGCGCGACCGCGAATCCTCAGGACGGCAAGGGACTGCCAAGAGCGGGGCCATCGGCACTTCGGTTGCCGCGCCGCCCGCCCAGAAATCCGTCGCCGTGCTCTATTTTGAAAACCTCAGCGGGGCCAAGGAAGACGAGTATCTGCGCGACGGCATGACCGAAGACGTCCTCACCGAACTCTCCAAGATCAAAGAGCTGCGCGTTTTTCCCCGCGCCGCCGTGCTGGCCTACCGCGACAAGTCCGTCACCGGCCCGCAACTCGGCCAGGAACTCGGAGCCACCTACGTCCTGAGCGGCAGCCTTCGCCGCGCCGGTTCCCGTCTGCGCATCACCGCCCAGCTCGTCGAAACGCAGACTGGCCACTCCGCTTGGGCCGAACGGTTCGACCGCGAGTTGAAGGACGTTTTCGAAGTTCAGGACGAAATCGCACGCAGCATCACCCAGGCGCTTCGCATTACCCTTTCCCCGCAGGAAGAAAAGGCTATCGCTCGCAAGCCTACCGAAAACGCGCAAGCCTACGACGCCTATCTCCGCGGCCGCAGCTACGCTCGCCGCGAGACGCGCCCTGATTTGGAATTTGCCATGCAGATGTTCGACATGGCCATCCTGCTCGACCCTGATTTCGCCTTGGCCTACGCGGATAGTGCCCACGCCTGCGCCGTCATGCATTTCTGGCACGATCCCAATCCCCGCTGGATTGAGAAAGGTCTGGGTGCGTGCGACCGCGCCCTCAAGCTGGACCCTCATCTCGCCGAGGTTCTTGTCGCGCGCGGATTTCTCTTTTACGCCCAGAAAAAATACGCGGAAGCCATCGAGTACACGCGCATGGCCATCGAACGCAAGCCCGACTGCCCCGGAGCCTACAATGTCCTCGCTCGCGCCTATTTCGAGTCCGGCCGCTTTGAGGAAGTTGCCGCTCTGACCGAGCGCGCGCTCGAGGCCAACGGCGACGACTATAACCTCTACATGCCCATCCGTAATGCCCTGGAAAATCTTGGTCGCACGGAGGCCCTGTACGACGTTGGCCGGCGTCTCAAACGGGTCCTTGAGCATCAATTGGAAATGGTTCCGGAAGATGTCCGCGCGCGCATCCTGCTTGCCTCCACGAATGCCCAGTTAGGTCACCCGGACGAAGCCATGCGGGAACTGGAGAAAGCCGTCGCCCTGCGACCTGATGACACGAACATCCTGTTTAATGCCGCCTGTGTCTATGCGCGTCTCCTGCGAAAGCCGGAGGCCCTGGCCACCCTCAAGAAGGCCAAAGACCACGGCTACCACAATCTTGCCTGGATGGCCCGCGATCCCGACCTCGTTTGTCTTCACGGTGATCCGGAGTTTGAGGCCTTGCTCGCAAGCCCGGGCCGCCCCAGCTAGCGCCTCGCTCATCCCTGGATTTTGCTGTCTCCAGGAATAGAATCCTTCTGGCGGACTTGTTCGTATGCTGCGACGTTCCATCCTTCTCGCGTGTGCTTTCTGTTTGTCTTCAGCGGCGCTTTGCCTCGCGCAAGACCTCTGGAAGCAGCAAGCCGACCGGTTGGCCTCGTTGCTCCAATGGCGCCACGGCAGCGTGGTAGCGGAAATCGGTGCGGGCAATGGCGAGCTGACCCTCCAGGCTGCCCATCGCGTCGGTCCCTCCGGCAAGGTCTACACCACCGAACTCGGTGAGGATCAGTTCTCCCGTCTCCAGGAGCTCGCGGCCAAGGAAAAGAACCTCATTGCCGTCAAGGCCGCGATAGCCGAGACCAATCTTTCCCCCGCATGCTGCGATTCCATCTTCATGCGTCTCGTTTATCATCACCTCACCAGGCCCGCCGAAATCGACGCAAGCCTCTTCCGCTCGCTCAAGCCCGGCGGGCGTTTGGCTGTAATCGACCAGGAACCAGCCCCGGGTTCATCGGTTCCCGAGGGCGTTCCCGCAAACCGCGGCGGTCACGGCATCCCGCAAGAAATCCTGAAGTGTGAGCTCATCACTGCCGGATTTGTGCTGGAGACTGTCCAAAACGATTGGCCCGGCCGCACCGACTCCCGCAAACTCTACTGCATCGTCTTCCGCAAGCCCGCGCCCTAGCGCCGGATAGTTCCCAGCGCCATAGTTTCAAGTGAGTGGTCAGGGCACAGCTTTAGCCTGTCCTGAGGCACGAAGGGCCGTGCCGAATGCTGAGACAGCACCCGGGCCCGCGCCGCCTATTCCGCGCTCCAGGCTGATATACTCGCGGACTTTGCGAGTCTTCATAGATCTCGTACCAGGGGGAGATCTGCATGGACCAAAAGACCCTCGGTGCCTGGCTCATTGCCTGTCTGGCCTTCGCTGCCGTTGCTGCCGGAGCGGGCCGGACGAGCGCTTCGCCGCAAAATGACCAGGCCATCGATCCCAAATTCTTTGCCGACTTGCACTGGCGCTCCATCGGCCCGCCACGCGGCGGCCGCGTCCTCTCCGTCACAGGCGTCCGCGGCCAGCCCGACCTCTACTATTTCGGTTCCGTCGGCGGAGGTGTGTGGAAGACCACCGATGCCGGCCGCACCTGGAACCCGATTTTTGATTCCCAGCCCGTCGCTTCCATCGGCGCCATCGCCGTCGCGCCCTCGAATCCCTCCATCATTTACGTCGGCTCCGGCGAGGCAGATATGCGCTCCTCCATCTCCGCCGGCAACGGAATGTACAAATCCACCGATGCCGGCGCGTCCTGGACCCGAATTGGTCTGCGCGATTCGCGCGCCATCGGCCGCATTCTCGTCGATCCACACGACCCCGCCCGCGTTTGGGTGGCCGTTCTCGGCCATCCCTACGGCCCCAGCGCGGAACGCGGTGTCTTCCGCTCCACCGACGGCGGCCTGAACTGGCAGCGTATCCTCTTCAAGGATGAAAACACCGGTGCCATCGACATTGCCTTCGACCCCGGCAATCACCAGACCATCTGGGCCGCGCTCTGGCAAACGCGCCGTCCCCCGTGGAGCGTCTACCCTCCCTCCTACGGTCCCGGCAGCGGCCTCTACCGCTCCACCGATGGCGGCGAGCACTGGGAGCAAATCACCGGTCACGGTCTTCCCTCTGAAGGTCTAGGCCGTATCGGCATCGCCTTCGCTCCCAGCAATCCCCAGCGCATGTATCTCATCGTAGACGCCAAACAGGGTGGCCTCTTCCGCTCCGACGATGCCGGCCTCACCTGGCAGCGCGGTTCCACTGACCGCCGCATCTGGGGCCGCGGCTGGTATTTCGGCGAGTTGAGTGTCGATCCGAAAAATCCCGACGTCGTCTATGTGCTGAACACTGCCGCCTATAAATCCACCGACGGTGGCGCCACCTTCAATGCCTGGAAAGGCGCGCCCGGTGGCGACGATTATCACGAACTATGGATTGATCCCGACCAGCCCCTGCGCATGATTATGAGCTGCGACCAGGGCGCCATCGTCACTCGCAATGGCGGCCGGACCTGGAGTTCCTGGTACAACCAGCCCATCGGCCAGTTCTATCACGTCATCACCGACAATCGGTTTCCCTACTGGGTCTATGGCGCCGAGCAGGACAGCGGCGCGGCAGCCACTCCCAGCCGCAGCATCTATCAGACACTTGACTTTCACGATTGGCGTCCCATGGAAGCTGGTGGCGAGAATGGCTACATTGCGCCCGACCCGCTGAATCCCGGCGTGATTTTCGGCGGCACAGTCACCCGCCAGAACTTTGAGAACGAAGACATTCAGTTCACGCCTCCAGGTCTCGCCCATGCCGGCAATTTTCGCCACACCTGGACTCTTCCGCTCGTCTTTTCGCCGCTCGATCCTCAAGTCCTCTATTTCGGCTCCCAAAATCTCTTTCGCACTTCCGACGGCGGCGCTTCCTGGCAGATGATTAGCCCCGATCTCACCCGGGAAGATCCCGGCGTCCCCGCGAATCTCGATCCTGCCACCGCCGCCGATGCACCCGCCTCCAGGCGCCGAGGCGTCATCTACACGATTGCGCCCTCCTCCCTCCAAGCCGGCGAAATCTGGGCCGGAACCGACGACGGCCTCATTCAACTCACCCTCGACGAAGGAAAAACGTGGAAAGACGTCACGCCGCCCGGCGTAACTCCCTGGACCAAGGTCACTCACATCGAAGCTTCGCATTCCCATCCCGCCACGGCTTATGCCGCCGTGGATCGCCACCGTCTCGAAGACACGAATCCCTATCTCTACCGCACCCGCGATTATGGCCGCACCTGGCAGCACGTAACCCGCGGCATCCCCGAAGGAAGTTTTCTCAACTGCATCCGCGAAGATCCCGGGCGCAAAGGCCTGCTCTATGCCTGTACGGAAACCGGCGTGTACGTCTCCTTCGATGATGGAGACAACTGGCAGTCCCTCCAGTTGAACATGCCCACCGTTTCCATTCGCGACCTCGTCGTCCACGGCGACGATCTCGTTGTCGCCACCTTTGGCCGCGCGTTCTGGATTTTGGACGACGCCTCTCTCCTCCGTCAGCTGGATCCCCAGGCCGAAGCCAGTGACGTCTGGCTCTTCCCCCCGCAAACTGCCTATCGTGTTCGTCCTGGCTCCGACCAGGCCACGCCCGTTCCCGCTGACGAACCCAAGTTTGCCAATCCTCCCGATGGCGCAATCTTCGATTACTACCTCAAAGAGAAATCCGCATCGCCCATCCAGCTCGAAATCTTCGACTCCGGGGGAAAATTGGTCCGCCGGTTTTCGAGCGACGATCGGCTCGAGCGCACCGACCCAAACTCCGTCCCCTTCACCATGAACTGGGTGCCTGTCCCGCAGCCTCTCTCCGCCGATGCGGGCATGTATCGCTTTGTCTGGGATTTGCGCGCCGCCATGCCCGCCGGCATGCGCCGTTCGTTCCGCCTCAGCGGCGGGCCCTGGATCGTCCCCGGCGACTACATCGTCAAACTGACCGCCGCCGGAAAAACCCTCACGCAGCCGCTCACCGTGAAGATGGATCCGCGCTCCCACGCCACTTTCGACGCGCTCCAGCGCCAGTTTGCCCTTGCTTCTCAACTCGGCAAGCAATGGGGCGAAGTCTCCGCCGCTCTCCGCCAGGCCGAGGATTTGCGCAAACAGGCCGAAGAACGCAAAAAGGATGCCGCGGCCAACTCCGCAATCCTCGCCGTTCTCAGCGAGCTTTCCGCCAAAATTGTCCAGGTCACTGGCGCCGAGGGGGAAGCGGATTTCGGAGGCATCGGACCAACGCTTCCCGACCGCGAGCATGAGCCCATCCGCCGCGTCTCATCCGCCCTCTCCGGCATCCTGGCCGTCGAGCAAAGCGCCGATGTCGCTCCGACCGCCGATGTGACAACCGCCGCAAACCGCTGGGAAGCCGCTCGCGCTGACTCACTCGCTGAGTGGAACAAGCTGCTGGACGATGTCCGCACGCGAATTAATCCCGATCTGGAGAAGGCAGGTCTGAAACCGTTGATCGTCAAATGATCCGGGTGCTGAATCACTGAGTGAAGTGCCGCCCGTCGGCGGCGCATCTCTGGGAGGGAAGAAGATGGCTACGCCATGGATCTCCCCGCATTTTCGAAACTCCTTCCGCTCCCTCTCGCTGATCGGCATAATTCTGAGCGGCGCACTTTCGCCTTCGGCTGCCGCGCAAACCTGCGGAACACACGGCGTCGTCGCCCAGGTGCTCGGCTCCGGCGGCCCCGAACTCCAGGATAAGCGCGCTTCCGGCAGCTATCTCATTTGGCAGGACGGTGAATCCCGCGTGCTCATCGATGCCGGAGGAGGCAGTGCCCTTCGCTTCGGCGAAAGTGGCGCGCAAATGTCCCAACTCGACTTTATCCTCTTCACTCACTTCCACGTCGACCACAGCGCCGATTTTCCGGCGCTCATCAAATCCTCCTGGTTCGAAGACCGCCGCCGCCCCCTTCCCATCTACGGCCCGCCCGGAAACGACTTCATGCCTTCAACTACCGAGTTTGCAGCTGATTTCTTTGGGCCTCAGCGCGGCGCATTTCGTTATCTCAGCGAGCTGTTCACGCCTGACGAGCAAGGCAGCTACAAAATGCAGCCCCACAATGTCGCCGCCGGATCTGCGCCAACGGGCGCATTCCGCAACATCAATCTGTCAGCGTCTGCCGTACAGGTGATTCACGGAGGCGTCCCGGCTTTGGCGTGGCGTGTGGAAATCGGAGGCAAAGTTATCGTCTTTAGCGGAGATACCAACGGGGATGGTGATGGTCTCGTTCGGCTCGCTTCGAACGCCGATCTTTTTGTCGCGCACAACGCCGTGCCGGAGGACGCCACCGGCCTCGAGCGGCGTCTGCACATGCCCCCCTCCGTGATTGGGCTCATCGCCGGCGACGCCCACGTCAAAAGCCTTGTCTTGTCTCATCGCATGCTGCGGACATTGGGCAAGGAGAAACAAACGCAATTCGAGATTCGAAAGCACTATTCCGGTCCGCTGCAGTTCGCAAACGATCTGGACTGTTTCCCGCTCCAATGACTATCACGCACGCGCGGCGGAGAAGCGCAGGCGAACCCATACCCAATTCCCCATCGCCACGGCCGTCGTAATTCCGATTGCGATCAAATTGCCCCAATCCATGCGCAACGCTGCAGCCAACAGGAATGCAATCCCAATGCCGCACCACAGCGGAGCCCACCGCAGCCGGTAGGCGTCCGCATCCGGCCGCTGGCGCCGCAACGCAATCAATGCCAGGCACACGATGCCGTACGTAAATACGCGTCCGACCGCCGCCAGCACCGCGTTCCATCGGAACGACCCGAAGAGCGAGAGTGCGTAGATCATCAGCGCATAAATCACGATGGAAACGTAAGGTGTTCGGAATCGCTCGCTCACCACCCCGAACATTCGAGGAAACTCTCCGCGCTCGGCCAGTGCATACGTCAGCCGCGGGCCGTTCAGCAGGCTCGAGCTCAGGTTCCCATATACCGAAAGCAGCGCGCCCACCGACATAAACGCCCAGCCCGCCGGCCCGAGGAACCGCAGCGAAGCCTCTGCGAGCGGCGCCTGGCTGGCGCTCGCTCCCGGCAACGCGCGCAGCACCACC
>DASPSB010000351.1:0-6017 GCA_035624135.1 Candidatus Acidiferrales bacterium
GTGCCGTGGTCAGAGGCTTTTTTCGTCGATTCCTTTCAGGAGGACTCCGACTGCCGGCAAGCCGCTCACCGGGTACGCGCATCCAGCGCACATGGGCAGAGACGACATTGCACTGCCCGCCTCGCAAGCGGACGACGCCAAGCGTATTATTGCGGAATCCCTTCCTTCCAACGAAGGCTAAGGATGTAACGATCCGGCGAGACGTGTAGCGCGTCTATTGACGGCAAAGACCGGAGAGCACACTATAGTTCCAGCGCTGGGAGGGCACCCGGCATGTCCGACCCCGGCAGTCACGACGCGGTCGTTATTGTTCATCGGGCGACTACATCTACCGAGGCCATGGTGATTCGCGGCCTGCTGGAAAGCGCAGGGCTCAAGGTCCCCGATTTTTCTCCCGGCGAGCCGTTCCCCATGCACACTCCACCGGCAGGCATGACGGATGGCGACATCGCGGTTCTCGCATCGCAGGCGGACGATGCCCGCCGGATCATCGTCGACTATCTGTCCTCGGAAGAAGGGCTGGAAGTCGAATCATCCGACGAGGAACAACCTCCAGCCGAAGAGACCTGAAAGGCAAGGCGCCCGGCGTTACTCGGGCGCGTTCCCGTCCGCGGCCGAATACACCTTGATCCCGCCTCCGTCTGTCAGCACAGTGGTTGCACCGTCGCGATCCGTGCGCAGCAGCCGCACTCCGGAACCGCGGAATTCGTCCAGCACGGATTGGCTGGGGTGGCCGTAGGGATTGTCCGCACCCGCGGAAATCACGGCAACGCGGGGAGAAACCGCAGCCAGAAAATCGGGCGTTGTGGACGTTTTGCTCCCGTGATGCCCCACTTTGAGGAATTCGGCGTGGAGCCCGTCCTGCCGGGCCAGAAGCTCGCGCTCCACAGGACGTTCGATATCCCCGGTCAGCAAATACGTGACGCCGCCGAAATGCAGCCGCAGCACCAACGAATCATTATTTCCCGCTTTGTCCGTTGCCGGCTCCGCGTCGGGCCACAGGAATGTTCCCTGCACTCCCGCCCACGTAAACGTGTCGCCGCGGAGGTGATGGACAATGGGCACGGCGCCGGCTTTCGCCTCTTGCTCCAGCGCCTGGAAGCCCTGCGATGTAATTTCCCGCCCTAGCCATAATTCGCCAACGCGGAAATCCTCGAGCACGGCATAGAGTCCATCCAAGTGATCGCGATGCCCATGCGTCAGCGCAACTACGTCCAAATGCTTCAGGCCGCGCTCCCATAGATACGGCGCCACCACCATCTCGCCAACATCGAATTCCGGGCGTCCGGTTTCCCGCGCTAGCGACGCAAGCGGGCTGCCGCCCCCGTCAATCAGCATCGTCCGCCCATCGGGAAACGCCAGGAAAATTGCGTCGCCCTGGCCGACATCGATCACGGTGGCTTCGAGCTTGCCGCGTGCCAGTCGCGGCGCGAATGGGAACACGGCCACACACACCAGCAGCACGCAGCACGCTACTGCGCTCCCGGCAGCCGCAAGGCGGCGCAGCACGGGAAACGAGGCGCGCTCGTCCGGCTTTGCGTACGCCCATCTCCACAAACATCGAGCCAACACCACAAATGTGGCCAAACAAGCGGCCATCAACCACTCCGGCGGGCCCGGAATCCGGTAGGAGAGCCGCGGCATCGCCGCAAACCAGGCAACCGTCGCGTCCAGCGCGCGCACAAGCCAGCTCGGCACACTCGCCAGCGGCCCCGCGAGCGTCTGCGACGCGGTTCCAAGACCCAGGCTCAGAAATCCTATCGGCACAATCAGCCCGGTGAGCAGAACTGCAGGGAGGTTCACTATCGGCCCAGCGAGTGCGATGCGGTGAAAATAGAGTGCCATCAATGGAGTCAGTCCCGCCTGGATTGCCGCCGAAATCACCAACAGATCCCACAAGGCCAGGCCCCATCGCGTAGGAATTACCAGCATGTTCAATGCGTGCCGCGCTAGCGATTTCGGGAGCCGCCACTCCAGGTGGTTCGCGGCTTGCTCCCGCAGCAACAGGCGAAGCTGGCCCGGCCCCGGAGGGAACAGAGGATCGCGCGTCTCGTCGCTCACATGCACGAGTGCGCGCCGGTAAGGAGCCGTCGTGGCATCCGCCAGCGGCACGCCCAGCGCTCCAATCGCGCCCACCGCGGCCATCGATAGTTGGAAACTCGGATCGAAGGCCGCTGCCGGATCTGCGCACAAAATCACAAGCGCGGCCAGAGCCAGCCCATTCAGCACGGCCAGCCGCCGGTAGAAAAACGTGGCGCACAGAACAGCCGCAGCCATCAGCGCAGCCCGCAGTATCGGCGGACGGTTCTCCACCACGAGCACATAGAACGCGAGGACGGCCAGCGTCGCAACCACCGTCGCTTCCATGGGCAGACGCATTCGGCGCCCCACCCAGAACAGAAAGGTCGCCAACGCCGCAAGGTGCAACCCCGCCACGACGAGCACGTGATACACGCCCGTCCTTTGAAATTCCTCTGAGACGGGGCGCTCCAGGAAGCCGCGATCGCCGAGCAACATCGCGCGAAGCACTGCGTCTACGTCCGGTGAATTCGCAAACAGTCCATCGAGCGTGGCAAGGAACCGGTTCCGCAGGCGTCCGAATCGATCGGTCCAGCGGATCTCGCCGGGCGATGTTTCCAGCCTGGTCAAAAGGCTGCCGTCGCGCAACGACCCTTCGACGTGGATTCCCTGCCGTGCGAGGCTGCCGCGTTCGTCAAACGCGCCTGGGTTCATGTAATTCCGCGGCATACGCGCCCGAACCAACAACTCCACGCGGTCACCAGGCGCGACTGGCGGCGGCGCCACCCATTGCCGGCCGGGGAGTTCCCGCAACGTCGCGCGCATCCCGCCGCTCACCGGCACCGCGCGCCCGGCAAGTTGAACCTCTTCCAACTCCACGTCGTACCGTATGCCCGACGGAAGCTGCGAAGGACCCTGTCGCAGCCGCCCGCGCCAGCGCAGCGGTTCGCGTCCATCGAGCCGGCCGTCCGCGATCAGCGACGCTGCATTGTCCGCGCGTACATCCCGCCGCTGCAACTCCGCAGCGATTGCACCCACCGCCAGCCAGCATGACAGCCCCATCCACCACGCCGCGCGCAACGCCCCGCGGCGCAAGAGCAGAATCCCCGCGAGAAATCCCGCCACCAGGACCGCGGCGCCGGCCAGGGGCGAAACCGGAGTTCCGTGCGCGAGCACGATTCCGCAGGCAAGGGCGACGGCAGGCCACAGCGCAGGCAATCTCATGTTGCGCTCTCCCGGCGCCGCAGCCGGACCAGCGTCTCGAGGTGAAAACTCTGCGGAAACAAATCGAACAGCTCGATCCCCGCCACCTCATACGTCGCGCACAGATCTTTCAAATCCCGCGCCAGGGTTGCGGGATCGCACGACACATAGCGAATGTCGGGGGCTCCAGAAACTGCGAGGCGCGTCCTCACTGCATCGGACAATCCCGCGCGCGGCGGATCGAGCAGAATCAGGTCGGGACGTTTGTGCGTGCGCGGCAGGAATTCTTCCGCGTCCTCTGTACGCACGTCAATGGCTCCGCCTTGGCCCGCTGCGGAGCGGACGTTGTCCTCCAGATCGCGGGTCGCGGCGGGATTTCCTTCGACAGCCACTACGCGACTGAATGTCGCGGCCAGCGGCAAGGAGAAAAGTCCGACTCCGGCGTAGAGGTCCAACGCGAGCCGTCCAGCCGCTCCTGCCGTGGCGCGCTCGGCAAGCGCGCCGACCAGGAACCGGTTCACCTGAAAAAACGACAGGTGGCCTACACGGTAACGCCGGTCACCTACGCTATATCTCAAGTATCCCGGTCCCAGGAGCTCGAACCGGTCGCGGCTTGCGTCGTGCAGCAGCAGGCTCTCGATGGCAGGAATGGCTTGGCGCAACAATCCGCCCAGAGCCTGCGCTGTATTTCCTCCGAAGTTTGCGAAGGACGTGCTCAGCAAGATTCGTTCGTCCTCGCCATCGGCAAAGGCCTCTACCTCAGTGAGCGCCGCGGGAATTTCGAGCCGCTCGAGCAAACCGCGCACACGAGCGAGAGTGTCCTCCAGACGTGGGCTGAGAATTGGACACTGGTCCACCGCACAGAGCGCCTCGGAGCCGGCCTCGAGGTAACCGATCTGCGAAATGCCCCCAACCGCCGGCCGTACCTTCCATTGAGCCCGGTTTCTGTAGCCGAAGGGCGGCGAGGCGTGCACTTCGACCGGCCCTTGCCAGCGCACGCCGCCGAGCCGCGCGAGCGTCTCCAGCAATATTTCCCGCTTATAGCTCAACTGCGCGTCGTAGGGAAGATGTTGGTAATGGCATCCGCCGCAGCGCGTGAAGTAAGGACACCGAGGAACCACGCGACCCGGCGAAGTCTCCACAATTTTCTCCACATGCCCGCGCGCGAATTTCTTTTTGTGTGCGTCCAGACGCACTGCCACCGTTTCGCCCGGCGCCACAAATGGAACGAAGACGGCCAGGCCGTCGGAGTGGCCCATGCCCTCGCCCCCATAAACAAGTTTTTCGATTTTCAATTGCACGGCGCAGCGCCCGCGGACATCCTACCAAACACCGGGCAGCAAGCGATGCCGCACTCGTGCCGCATACTCAGGATATCCGGGCAGATTCTTCATAAGGAATGCGTCCTCCGAGATGACCCGGTAAAAAATAAAGAGCACGAGCGGAAGGAGCACTACCTCTGCAGCCCACGATCCCAGCGCCATTCCGCTGGTCAGACAGACCACAATCGTCGCCGCATACCCCGGGTGCCGCACATATCGATAAGGACCGCTTGTTACCAGCGTGTGCCCGCGCTCCGTCTGAATCCTCACCAACGGAGAGTAGAACCGGTTTACCTGCATGGCCCACACGACAACACCCCAACACACGGCGAACGCGACCAAAGCCACGCATTCCAAGGCCACCGGAACGGACGGCGTCCAGCGGTATCGTCCCGCTTCAATACCCGCCACCAACAGGTGCACTACAAACAGCACCGTAAACAGATGGAACGCCCAGGGCAGTCGCTTTCCACCGGGTCGTCTGCGTTCCCTGGCCAGTTCGGGATCGACTAAGAACATGGCGGCCAGAGTGAGCACTACGTAAACTCCCACATAGGCCCAGAGTCGCGGCACGTCGAACCTTCCTGCGCCGCCGAACAGCAGGGCGGCCAACAGGATGCCGGACCCCAAGAACTGAAGCAGCAACTTCCCGCGTTTCATTCGGCTCTCTTACTCGCGCGCTACGATGGTCGCCAGAAAACCTGCTCACAGAGCTAGGTCAAATAGAAGAGGCTGAGCCGCGGCAAGCCGTAAGCTTCCATCAAACGGCGACGCAGGTACTGCTGCTCCAGCATTGCCAACTGTTCGGCGGTCATCTTCCGCCTGTAGGGCGCAAGCTGGCGGTCCATCTGCCGCCGGCTTTCAAGAACGGTCGCCTCGTCCGCACCCGCCTGCAACGCGGCATACAGCCCGTCTTCCATCACCGTCAGGCGACGTTCCAGGTCTTCGAGATCGGGCAGCGCCTGCCCATTCAGCTCGGCGCGGCACTCTTCAAGACGCCTGACTGTGTCGGCAATTCGTTGTGTGAGCGCATCGCTATCGAGGCGTGGGTCACGTCCAAGCCGGTTCACTGCTTCGCGCAGTCGGGCCGCATTGCGCGCCAAGTATGCGGCCAGCTCTTCGTGCGAGAATGGCTGTCCGGCTGCCTTCTTTTTTTCCTCTGGTTCCGGCCCGCGTCCCGCAGCGGCATCCTGTGCCGCCACGGCCGCGTCCATCACTGCGTCCACACAATACGCCAGGCTTTTCAAGGGCCGCCCGCTCGTCCCGCGCCGTGACCGCGCGTAGCTCTCGAAGGCTGCGTCAATCCCTTTCAACACCGCCTCCAACGGAATCTGCGCTTTCTGCCAGCTTTCCAGGATGGCCCAATCCAGCGGCGAGACCAGAATCTGCGCCCCACGTTTCCGCCAGAAATACTCCTCAATTTCCGTGAAGTAATTGAAGTAGTTGAAGGCAGCCACGCCCGCAATTCTAGCC
>DASPSB010000167.1:0-6893 GCA_035624135.1 Candidatus Acidiferrales bacterium
TGCTCTCTTTGGTGGGATTTGGATTCGGGATGTGCGGCGTCTGGCGGTCCAATCCGTTGCGCTGGCTATCACCGAGCTGCGCGTTCGGAATGTTTCTCTTCTGGCTTCTGATGGCCTCGATGGAATAGTTCACGGACAGGAGTACACTGGCTTTACGGAGTCCGTTACATGACCACGCTGATCGGAACACCCGCACATACTGCGATACGCGCGCCGCGCGGCACTGAAATTTCCTGCAAAGGCTGGCAGCAGGAAGCGGCGCTACGCATGTTGATGAACAACCTGGATCCGGAAGTAGCAGAACGGCCTGAAGACCTCGTTGTCTATGGCGGAACGGGAAAAGCGGCGCGAAATTGGGCGTGTTACGAAGCTATCGTGAACTCGCTGCGCGCGCTGGAGAACGACGAGACGCTGCTCGTGCAATCCGGCAAACCGGTGGCGATTTTCCGCACGCATCCAGGGGCGCCGCGCGTGCTGATTGCCAACTCAAACCTCGTGGGCCATTGGAGCGACTGGGAACATTTCGGCGAGCTGGAACGCGCAGGGCTGACGATGTACGGCCAGATGACCGCGGGAAGCTGGATTTACATCGGGACGCAGGGGATTCTGCAAGGCACGTACGAGACGTTTGCCGCGGCGGGACGGAAACATTTTGGCGCGGACCTGGCCGGGCGGCTGGTGGTAACGGGCGGAATGGGAGGCATGGGCGGAGCCCAGCCGCTGGCGGCGACTATGAACGGCGCGGCGTTTCTGGGAGTCGAAGTGGACCCGGAACGGATCAAACGGCGCGTGAAATCCGGCTATTGCGACGTGATGGTGAACGATCTGGACGAGGCGGTGCGCATCCTGAAAAATGCGGTGCGCAAACGCGAAGCGGCGTCGGTGGGCCTGGTGGGCAACTGCGCGGACGTGGTGCCGGAGCTGGCGCGGCGCGGCGTGGTGCCCGATCTGTTGACCGACCAGACGAGCGCGCACGACCCGATCGGCGGCTACATCCCGCAGGGGCTGAACGTGGAGCAGGCCGCGGAGCTGCGGCGGCACGACCCGGCGGAGTACCGCCGGCGCGCGCTCGCCTCGATTGCGGTGCACGTGCAAGGAATGCTCGACCTGATGAAGCTGGGAGCGGCGACATTCGATTACGGCAACAATATCCGCACCATGGCCTACGAGCAGGGCGTGAAAGATGCATACGCCTTTCCGGGATTCGTTCCGGCATATATCCGTCCGCTGTTCTGCGAGGGGCGGGGGCCTTTCCGGTGGGCGGCGCTTTCAGGCGAAGCGTCGGACATTCACCGCACGGACGAACTGGTGCTCCAGCTCTTCCCGCAGGAGGAATCGCTCACGCGATGGATCCGGCTGGCGCAGAAACGGGTGAAGTTCCAGGGGCTGCCGTCGCGCATTTGCTGGCTGGGATATGGCGAGCGCGACAAATTCGGTCTGGTGTTGAACGATCTGGTGGCGCGTGGCGAGCTGAAAGCGCCGGTGGTGATGGGACGCGACCATCTGGACTGCGGATCGGTGGCATCGCCCTACCGCGAGACCGAAAAGATGAAGGACGGGTCAGACGCGATTGCGGACTGGCCGCTGTTGAATGCCATGCTGAATACAGCGAGCGGAGCAACGTGGGTCTCAATCCACAATGGCGGAGGAGTGGGCATCGGCTACTCGCTGCACGCGGGGCAGGTGACCGTGGCTGATGGAACGAAGGAGATGGCGGCGCGGATCGAACGCGTGCTGACGAACGATCCGGGCATCGGCGTGGCGCGGCACGCGGATGCGGGCTACGACGAGGCGCGCACGTTTGCGGCACGGCGCGGCGTGAAAATCCCCATGTAGACCTGCAACTAGGCGACACAACATGCGCAATCAGCTCTCGTTTTGGAACCGACTGGGAGGCCTGGGGGCTCTCGCGTGCATCAGTATTGCTCTCATTGCCAAATCAACTTTGCTGATTCTCTTAGGGTCTTCTGCATGGTGGCTGCTGCTTCGCCCTGAACTGATTCTTGCAAACGTCGCAGTCATCATTTGGTCGCTCTGGTTCGCTGATCCAGCACGCTCACCAAGGTATGTTGGCGGAGCGCTGAGGATCCTCGCCTCGATAGATACTCTTTTTATTTTTATCTTTATCGCAGTCGGGACGATCACACCTGCAGGACGTCTGTAACTCGGGAAAGTGAGAAGCATCCAAGCGGAGAGTCCAAGGAGGAAAGATTCCCACCATGATTGTCATAACAGGAGCGACAGGAAATACCGGAAAAATTGTGGCGGAAAAACTGCTGGCGGCTGGCCAGAAGGTGCGCGTGGTAGGGCGGAACGCCGAGAGATTGCAGCCGCTGGTGGCAAAAGGCGCGGAAGCGTTCACTGGCTCGGTGGACGATTCGGCAGCTATGACGCAGGCGTTCACGGGCGCGCGCGCCGTCTACGCGATGATCCCGCCGGATATGAAGGCGAAAGACTTTCGCGCGGAGCAGGGCCGGATTTCCGATTCGCTAGCCGCGGCAATCGAAAAAGCAGGGGTATCGCATGTGGTGCTGCTTTCCAGCTTCGGCGCCGATAAACCCGAAAAAACGGGGCCGATCGTCGGGCTGCACGTTTTTGAAGAAAAACTGAGCCGGAACGCCGGGCTGAACGCGCTCTACCTGCGGCCCGGCTACTTTATGGAAAACCTGCTGCCGCAGGTGGGTGTGGTGCGTTCGATGGGGATGATGGCCGGGCCGCTGAAGGGCGACCTGGCACTTCCGATGATCGCCACGCGGGACATCGGGGAATACGCGGCGGGCGCGCTCCTGGAACTGAAATTCTCCGGCAAGCAGACGCGCGAACTGCTCGGCCCTCGCGACGTGACGATGAAAGAAGCCGCGGCCATCGTGGGTTCGGCAATTGGCAAACCGGGCCTTTCCTACACGCATGCGCCGGCGATTATGCTGAAGCCGGCGATGGTGGGCATGGGGATTTCGGCCAACATGGTGGACCTGATCCTGGAAATGGCGGAGGCATTCAATTCCGGCTATGCGAAGGCGCTCGAGCGGCGCGCGCCGGAAAACACGACGCCGACGGGGCTCGACTGGTTCGCCACGAACGTTTTCGCGCCCGCATTCCAGGGCAAAGCGGCGGGCGCATAGTGAAAAACTTACGGTCAGAAGGGCACTGACCGTGGCTACCGCTGCGGAGGAGAGGTAGACACCCTATGACTGCATCGCCTGACAACGGATTAGTGCATCTGGCGAGTCCGCGATCGGTGCCGGAAACGCTCGAGAGGCTCGAATCCATATTGAAGGCGCGCGGGGTGACCGTGTTCGCGCGCGTGGACCACAGCGGCGAGGCGAAAAAAGTGGGATTGAAAATGAATCCGACGCAACTGCTGATTTTCGGGAGCCCCAAGGGCGGCACGCCCGTAATGGTGGCGGCGCCGACGGTGGCGATTGACCTGCCGCTCAAAGCGCTGGCCTGGCAGGACGCGGAAGGGCGCGTGTGGCTCTCGTACAATTCCGCGGAGTATCTCAAGGAACGGCACAACATTCCGGACGCGCTGGTGAAAAACCTGGCCGCCGTTACGCCATTGGTCGAAGAGGCTGTAAAGTAGGCCGGGCACCGGCAAGGCCGAATCATAAACCCACCTCGATTGGGGCACGGCATGCCGTGCCCCTACGACCGCAGGAAGCTTTAGGATAGCCTCCGCGGCCATTCGAGACCGCAAAACTTTATGTCGCAATCGGCAGACAGCCTGCCACGGCCCACTCCAGCCGAAAATCTCAATCGCGCGCGCGATCACCTGGCGAACGAGCGCACGTTCCTCGCCTGGCTGCGCACCGGACTCGCCATAGTGGTTTTCGGGTTTGCGATTGGACGCTTCGCCATTGCGGTGCGGCAGTTTTTGCAATTCCAAGGCCGCACGGTAACGGGCGGCGGATTCTCCGTCTGGTTTGGGACTGCGGCCATGCTGGCGGGAGTCGCGCTGACGCTGGCTGGTCTGGGGCGCTACCGGCGGACGCGTGCGATGCTCGATTCCGGCCGCTTTGAGCCCGCCGGCTTTGTGGTGGATATTGTGGGCATCCTGACCGCCGTGTTCGGCCTCGCACTGGCCGGGTACCTTATTTACATCGAAATGCGTCTATAGGAAGAGATTCGGCTAGATTCCGAGCGCACGAAGACGGCACGGCAGTTTGCAGAATTCCATGGCAGGCTCCGAGTCTGTGGCCTCGGATCGATGCACAGGCAAGAGCGCCTGTGCTACTGTGGGGCGCCGATGCGAGACTTCGTATACGCCGCGCGAACACTGCGGCGCAGTCCTGTTTTCACCGTAACCGCAATCGTGACCATCGCGCTGGGCATCGGCGCGAGCACGGCAATCTTCAGCGTGACGAACGCGGTGCTGCTGCGTGCGCTGCCTTATAAGGATCCGGACCGCCTGGTGTTCGCCTGCACGGACATGAAAAAGCGCAACGTGCGGGATTTTCCTTTCTCGGATGCGAACTTCATCGATCTGCGCGATGGCGCCAAGAGCACGGCCGAAGGCTACGCAGCCGTCCTGACCCGCCCGGTTCTGGTGACGAGAGAGGACGGAACACCCGAACAGATTCCGTGGGGCATCGTTTCGCCCGACTTTTTCCGCGTGCTGGGCGCGAGGGTCATCCGCGGCCGCGACTTCCAGGATTCGGACGGCGTGCCGCAGGCGCCTCCTCCACCGGGCGGCGTAGCCGCGAACGCGCCGCCCCCGCCGCGGATCCCCAATTCCGTGATTCTCAGTTATGAGTACTGGCAGCGTCAATACGGGGGCAGCAGCGAAGATGTAATCGGCAAAGTGATCAAAACCAGGAATGGGCCCTCACCGGTGATCGTGGGAGTCCTCGAGCCCGGCTTCACGCTGCTGGCTCCGCCGAACCTAGCGCTGGAAGGCAATCCGAGTGTCTGGCAGGCAGCGCGGATCGCGTACGACGAGGCCAACCGAAAGGGCGTGGCCTGGCAGGTGGTGGGCCGGCTGAAGCCGGGCGTGACCATCCAGCAGGCGCAAGCGGAAGCGGAGGCAACGACGGACAAAGCGTTGAAGGCCGATCCCATTTTCAAATCGGCCGGCTACGTGATCCGCCTCGAGCCCATGAAGCAGTACCTGTTGGCGCAGGTCAGTCTGGCAATTCTTGTGTTGATGGGGTCGGTGATTTTTCTTCTGCTGATTGCGTGCGCGAACGTGGCGAATCTGGTGCTGGTGCGGTCGTCGCTCAAAGAGCGCGAACTGGCCGTGCGCACGGCGCTGGGAGGAAGCCGTTGGCGGCTGATGAGGGAGATGCTGGCCGAAGCGCTGTTGCTGGCGGGCTGCGGAACCGTGGTGGGAATCGGGCTGGCGTGGCTGGGAATCCGCGAGCTGCTGGCGATCGCGCCGGCGGATTTGCCGCGGCTCGAATCGATAGCGATTGACCCGCAAGTAGTGGCGTTCTCCGCGCTGGCAGGACTGATGGCCGCGGGACTGTTTGGAATGCTGCCGGCGCTACGCGCGTCGCGGCCGGACGTGATGCAGGTCTTGCGGTCCGCCGGCCGCACAGGAGGCCTGGGCGCGGGAGGATTTCTGCGCGGCGCTGTGGTGGTGGCGGAAGTGGCGCTGTCGTTTGTGTTGCTGATCGGCTCGGGATTGATGTTCAGGAGTTTTCTGGCACTGCAGCACATCGACCCGGGCTTCGATCCGAAAGGGCTGCTGACCTTCAACCTGTTCGGCGTGGGTCAGGGGCCGCAGCAGACGCCGGAACAGCGCGCGGCACTCCTGCGGCAGATTCAGGAACAGTTTCGGGCCTTGCCGGGGGTGGAAAGCGCGAGCGCGACCAATCCATTGCCACTGGCGGACGGCTGGAATCCGATTCGCTGGGGCCTCGAGCCGGCGCTCACGGATCCGAGCAAATTCCAAGCAGCAGACGTGCTGTTCGTATTGCCCGGTTATTTCGAGACAATGCATACGCCGCTTCTGGATGGCCGCACGTTTACAGAGGCCGACAATGCACCAGACCGGAGTCTGGCGATTGTTGATGAAGTCTTAGCCGCGAAGGCTTATCCGCACCAATCGGCGGTCGGGAAACGGATTCTGATCCGTGCGCGCACGCCGGAGCCGGAATGGGTGGAAATCGTCGGCGTGGTACGGCATGTGCGCGGGACTTCACTCGCCGAGCCGGGACGCGAGCAGGTTTACTTCACTGATGGGTTCGTGGGTCACGGCGCAGCCGCGGCGTGGGCGGTGCGCACAGGAGCCGATCCCGCAGGGCTGGCGGGCCCGGTTCGCGATGCCATCAAGAAGATCGATCCGAGGATGCTGGTAACAGAGCTGCAGCCGATGAGCGTGCTGGTGGAGAAAGCGCAGTCAGGCACGCGATTTTCGCTGCTGCTGATCGGGGTGTTTGCGGTGGTGGCGGCGTTGCTCGCGGGCGTGGGGCTCTACGGCGTGCTTTCGACGGTGGTTCGCGAACGCACGGCGGAAATCGGAGTGCGCATGGCGATTGGCGCAGTGCCGGGAGACATCTTCCGGCTGATGATGGGTTACATTGCGCGGCTCACTACGATTGGAGTGGTGCTGGGACTGTTCGCGGCGCTGGTTCTGACGCGCCTGATGATGGCCACCATGCTGGTAGGCGTGAAGCCGGCGGACCCGCTGACGTACGTGGCGATGGTGGGGTCGTTCTTTGCGATCGCGGGGATGGCGTCGTGGATTCCGGCGCGGCACGCGGCGGCGCTGGACCCAACGGAAGCGCTGCGGGAGGAGTAAATCGGAACGGAGTAGCCACGGTCAGCGGTTTCCTGACCGTGGGCATTTGTCCGGGTAGGGAAGTACCCACGGTCGGTACGGCACCAACCTTGGCTACCGGGGTATGTAGCCAGGGCCGCGGAGGACTTTGCCGGGAAGCGCGTTGGTCATT
>DASPSB010000169.1:0-8934 GCA_035624135.1 Candidatus Acidiferrales bacterium
AGCTTGAGGATGATGTTCTCGACGTCTTCGCCGACGTAGCCGGCTTCGGTGAGCGTGGTGGCGTCGACGATGGCGAAGGGAACTTCGAGCATGCGCGAGAGCGTCTGAGCGAGCAGCGTCTTGCCGGTGCCGGTGGGGCCAATGAGCAGGATGTTGGATTTGGTGAGCTCGACGTCGCTGGGCTGGCGGTTCAGGAAAATGCGCTTGTAATGGTTGTAGACGGCGACGGCGAGCTTCTTCTTCGTCTTGTCCTGGCCGATCACGTAGCCGTCGAGAAAGGTTTTGATTTCCGGCGGGCGGGGAGGACGGCGGGCGGGCGGAGTGGCCTGCTCGCGCTTTTCCTCCTCGAGAATCTGGTCACAAACGCGCACGCACTCGTCGCAGATATAGGCGCGCGGATAATCGGACGGCGAGCTGATGAGCTTCTCGACCTGCTCCTGCGTTTTATGGCAGAAGGAACAGCGCAACCCTTCTTCTGGCGTCAGTTTTTTCACCGGTTTGGAGGCCTCCGGTTCCCCTCCCCTGGGGAACCAATCGGCACGATTCTACCCGCCCTCAGCCGCTTCGGAATGCCGCGGCGCGTTCCGGGTACTAACCTTTTGGAACAGTCTCCCCACCACCCGCTAGCGATGCTTCTCAATGATTTCGTCCACCATGCCGTAGGCCTTGGCCTCTTCCGCGGACATAATCAGGTCGCGCTCGACGTCCTTTTCAATTTTTTCAAGCGGCTGACTGGTGTGCTTCTGGTAGAGCTGGTTGATGACGGCGCGCATGCGCAGAATTTCCTTGGCGTGAATGTCGATATCGGTGGCCTGGCCGGAGAGGCCGCTCAACCAGGGCTGGTGGATGAGAATGCGGGAATTGGGCAGGGTGAAGCGCTTCTTGGGCGCGCCGGCAGCGAGCAGGAGCGAGGCGATCGAGGCCGCCTGTCCCACGCAGATGGTGACCACATCGGGACGGACGAACTGCATCGTATCGTAAATGGCCATTCCCGCCGTGATGGAGCCTCCCGGAGAATTGATGTAGAGCGAAATATCCTTCTCGGGGTCTTCCGCCTCGAGGAAGAGGAGCTGAGCGGTGGCGAGGTTGGCCACATGGTCGTCGATGGGAGTGCCAATGAAAATGATGTTGTCCTTGAGCAGGCGGGAGTAAATGTCGTAGGCGCGCTCGCCCCGGTTGGTCTGCTCTACGACCATGGGAACCAGCGTGGTAGCGCGCGCGGTAGGATCGTTATCGAATTTCATTAACGTCTGAGAATTCAGGTCTTCCCTGTGAGGCCGGACCCGGACCACGACGCTTACTTGGCGGCTGTTTCAATCCGGGCGGTGCGGTGAAGGCACTCGAGAACTTTTTCTCCCCGCAGCTTCGACCTCATGGTATCGAGGGTCCCTTCCTTTGTCAAGCGGGCGCGCAGTGCCTGTGCAGATTCACCGCTGTGTTCGGCGAGGCGCGCCAGCTCTTTATCGAGATCTTCCTCGGTGATTTCGATTTTTTCCGCAGTGCCGATGCGGTCGAGCAGAATTTCGCCCTTGACGTCGTCCACGGCCGGGGCGCGCTGGCGAGCGCGCAGGGCGGCCCAGTCCACGTTCACGCCGCGCGGGTCGGTGCCCTGGGCGACGAGAGCGCGGACGAGGTTGCGCAGGCGCGAATCCATCTGCTGCTCGACGAGCGCTTCGGGAACGGGGAAATTGTGGCGGCTGAGGAGCGTGCTGAGGATTTTCTCCCTGATCAGCTCGTCGCGGCGGCGGTCGCGCGCCTTTTCCATTTGCTCGCGGAGCTGGCCACGGAGCTCCTCGAGCGAAGAGGCCTTGCTGACGTCTTTGGCGAAGGCATCGTCGAGAGCGGGCAGCTTTTTCTCTTTCAGCTCGAGGACGTTGACCGTATACGACACGGTCTTGCCCTTCAAGCGCGGGTCCGGCATTTCCGCGGGGTAGGCGACGTCGAAGCGCTTCTCCTCGCCGGGCTGCGCGCCGCGCAGATTTTGGCTGAAGGCTTCGACCGTCTCGTCGCCGCCGATGTGCACCAGGACGTTTTCCGAGCGGATGGGGGCGCCACCGTCGGCAGGCATGCCGAGCACGTTGAGCACGGCGTAGTCGCCGTCCTTTGCGGGGCGGCCTTCGATGGGCGCGTAATTTGCGGCGCGTTCGCGCATTTGTTCGAGAGCGCGGCCGACATCGGCTTCCGCAATGTCCATGGCAGGCAGCTCGACGGTCAAGTCCTTATAATCGCCGAGCGCAAACTCGGGGAGGACCTCAAACCAGGCGCGGAATTTCACCCCGCCACCTTCGATCCAGTCCACCTGGTCCACCTGCGGGCGGGTGACGATGGAGAGTTTCTGCTCGGCGACCGCCTTTTCCAGATGCTCGGGCACGAGCTTTTCCAGGACTTCGCCCTTGATTTCCTGAGCAAAGCGCCGGCGGATGAGCGACACGGGTGCCTTGCCGGGCCGGAAGCCGGGCACACGCGCGACGCGGGCCAGGTCGCGGGCCACGCGCTCCGTGGTCTTCTCGACTTCCGCTCCGGGGATTTCCAGCTCGATTTGCCGCCGGCAGGTATCTGTTGCTTCGGTCACGATTCCTTCTGTCGTCCTCGCTCGTTTTGCGCGCACAGCGCCGCGGTGCGGCGCCGGCGAGAGGCAGATTCAAGGCAAACTGCAAGTCCGGCCGTGAACATGGAGCGACCGATGGGAATTGAACCCACGCCTATACCTTGGCAAGGTATCGTTCTACCGTTAAACTACGGTCGCTTTGCGCTTCCGGAGGAAGGCTTTATTTTTATAGCACGCCTTTTGGCGCAGGCACAAGCCGAGCACGCGCTTTCTCGCGCATGCGAATCCGCGGAATGATCAGTCGACTTCCTGAATCCGGGTGCTGCGCACAACCGGGGACTTCTTTTGCCTGTGGGCAAAGCCCTCGGCCTTCGCGCGGTCGATATACACGCGGGCAAACCGTTCGCCATCGCGATAAAACACGGTGACTTGCCAGTGGTGATGCTTGCGCCGCTTGTCTCTGCCCAGGCGGCTCTTGCCTTGTCTCCCCTTCACGATCTTGGCCATATGAACGGTTCTCCTTAGGTTGTTGCGCGCCGCGCCAGCTCCGCTGCCCGCGGGTGCCGGCTACGGGGCGGGACGCGCGTGTGGATTCGACTCTCAAGCAATGCTCTGCCGGCTGCCGGGAAGCCAGGCGAGCGTGCCGCGATCGGCAGGCAGCGACAGCATACCAATTCAGCCCCGGACCGGCAGGAAAAAATCCGGCTGATAAAGAGGACGGGAATTGCCCAGTTAGGCAGCATCGGTAGGTCCGGCACTTTGCCGCCTGCGCCCAGCGCACGAGGCCAGGATCCACACCCTTACTGCTTTCGATTGAGATGCTCCGCACGGCCGCGGGGTTACATCTGTCAAACATTTTTAATGAAAGGCACCGAACTTTTTTTCGCTTCCGTGCGTCTATAAGAGTGTAGGGGGAGACGCACCGGGAGGGGAAATTCCTCCCGTGCGGCACCTGGCCGGTACTCATCAAGATAAGGACGACGACCATGACACGGATTCAATTGCACGGCCCAGTCAGTGTCGATGCCATGGCGCCTATTCCGCGCACGGTATTGGAAAGGCTCCGCGAACTTCTCTCCGCTGGAGTGGAAGGTGTGGCCGACGCTCACCGCTCGAACTTCTACACGGTGCGCGACGGGGCACAGAGCATTTACTTCTACATTTCTCCGGTGACAGCCAAGGTGTGGGTGCTCGATTGCCGCAGGGTGAAATCCTCGCCCGAACTGGTGCACGCCGCCGCGCAGTCGGCGTGACCAAATCGAAGGAAAAGATTTTCAGCAGACTCGCGGCGCATTCCGCTCAGGGCGAAGCCTGCGAAGCCATGAAGTTCAACTGCACGAGGAGGTAGGGTTCCATCTTGAAGACGGCTTGGGCCGCGCTGGAGCGGGCGTAAACCGCATCGCCGTCCCGGGCGCTCACGGCAAGCGTGGTCACGGCGCCCTTCTTGTCGGTCAACTTAATTTCCACCACGGGTTTATTCAGCTTGGCGGCGATGGCGGGCGCCGGGTGCTCGATTATTTCCTTGGCCTTTGACGAGTTGAGCGGCTCAAAGACGCGCCACACGGCCATGGTCTTTCCTTTGAATTCGGACGGCTCGTCCATCAGCCACTTGCCGTCAGCGGACAAGGAGGCTTTTATCGTCTGCTTTTCGTTCTTGATCGTGAGTTGCGAGAAGTCCTCCGCTTTGGCGTGGAGCAAGTGCTTGTCGCGGAGAGTGTCGAAGCCGGCGTCCAGGAATTTCTTGACCACCGAATCTTCCACGCGAAAGACCAGCGACCGTCCCGCATCACGCGCGAAATATTTATTGCCGTCCTTTTTGCCGATGAGCAGCGTGGCCTCGCGGCCCTGCTCGTTGCGCACGCGGATGGTAGCCTCGGGCGAATTCAATCCGTATTTGGCAATGGCGGCGTCCTTGGCTTCTTCTTCCACCACGTCGGAAAAACGCGCGGCCGAAAGGCTGCTGGCGAAGTTTCCGGCCTCATCGGTGTCCGCAAGCGACGGGCGCGGTTCGGTGATGTTCCAGTCGCCGCCCCTTTTCTCCAAATGGAACTTTGTCTTCGGCGTGCGAATGTCGATCTCCGTGAGCGACCAGCCGTTCAGGTCGAGCGCGGCGCGATCGCGGAGCTCGATGACCGGGCGGGTGGCTTCCGTCAGCAGGGAATCCGGAATCAGTAAAACGTCTTTTGCGCCTGCCTGCCGCGCGTAGACGTCCATGCCGGTGAAATCTTTGGCGCCGAGCTCGAGTTTTTGCGTTTCGCCTTTTTTCAAATGGATTTCGACGGTGGCGGCGGGCTGCTCGAGGCCGAATTCCTTGAGTCGCGCGGGATCGGCGGGCAGGGAGCGGGAGGAAGCCACGTGCGCCAGCGCATTGGCCACCGTGTCCGCATTCGAGGAGTCGGCGCGGGTGGACACCGGCGAGGTCAGAACCCAACCATCGTCCCGATGCTCGAGCACCACGGGCGCGCTTTCTCCCGGCCGCAGGAGGCGGATGGAAGCGATGTCGGCGGTCGCAAACGTGTAGAGGGGTTTGGGCGCGCCCTCCGCAGGCTTTTCGGACGGGTGGCGGAACTCGGTGTAATAGACGTAGCCCCCGAGCGCCGCAGCTAGCAGCAGAACGACGAACGTGCTCTTCTTCATGGCCCGCTCAGCGCCGCTTCCACCACACCACGATGCCCGCGAGGAACGCAATCCCGGGCAGCATGGCCATTGAGAACAATTTGAACAGGGCCTCCTGCGCATTGGTCAGAAGCACGCGCCGTGTGGTGGGCGACTTCGGCCGGATTGAAATCAGATTCTCATCCTGCGCCAGCCAGTTGACCGAATTATCGAACAAGTCGCCGTTGCTTTGCATGGTCAGGTAGGCATTGGAGGCAAAGGCCGAGTTGCCGATGACCACGAGCCGCGCTACGTTTCCGTTCTCGCGGTTTTCTTCCGCAACGCCGAGGGTAAGCGGCCCCGGGTGGTCCTTGCCTTGTTCGAACCTCACCTCTTTTTGTTTCACGTCCCAGTTGTTCTTGGCGTAACTCCGGTTCGAAGTGAGCAGAAGGTCGGTCACGGACTTCTGGACGTTCTTCTTGTCGGCCGCGCCTACTGTGCGCGCGAGCGGGAAAAAGGTCATGCGGCTTTCCAGAGCTTCCACGATGGAATGGGCGCCGTAGTGAATGACGACGGGCACCGCCGCGCCGAGGCCGAAGAGCTGTCCCGCCCCGCTGACGTCCAGCGCGAGATCGTTTCCCAGCGCGATGTTCCAGGGCGCGAGCATGGGGTCCAGCTTCGGATCGGTTGCCGGATCCACGAGGACGAGCGCCTTGCCGCCCGCCGCCAGGTATTTGCCGAGCGATTCGCTCTCCGCCGGGAAGTAGCCGGTCTTCGGCCCGGCGACGACCACAACGTCGCAATCGGCTGGAACCTCTTTGGACTCGACCAAGTTCAGCGGCTTTACCGTGTAGTTCTCGCGCTCGAGCTCCTTCTGCACTTCGCTGTAACCCTCGCCGTCGTTAGCAGAGAGCGACCGTTCGCCGTGCCCGAAAACGAAGCAGACGGATTTCTGGCGCGTCTGGGTGACCTTCAGGATCCCGGCAGTGAGCGACTGCTCGAGCGACCGCTCGTCGGTATCTTTCAGGTGCTCGGTTCGCGGGCCGCTTGAGACAACGACGTCGCCCATGCGACGCACATCGTACTGGCGGGCGATGTCCGGACGATCCTGCGGGTCCACGAGCTGATAGCTGACGTGAGGCGAGACCTTTGTGTAGTCGGCCAGCTTGTCCGCGAAGGGGTCGCGCGCGCCAGCCTTGTCGAAGCGGATGATTTTCACATCCTCTTTCAGGCCGCCGAGGACTTTCTTGGTCTCATCGGAGAGCGTGAAAAGCTGCTCGGGTGTCCAGTCCCAGCGCTCGGAATGCTTGTACCCCAAAAAATTCACCAGCATCAGGATGAAGAGAAACGCTAGGAACAGAATCACGGTATTGGTTCCCAGCCTGCCGCCGCGGGAGCGGAAAAATCCCGCGATGATCCGGAAGTTGCCGATGAAGGCCACGAGGAGAAGCACGCAGCCGCCGATGAGGAAGCCCGCGTTCCACGGGGTCATTTCGTTCTGCATGTACCAGCGAATCAGCCCGGCTGCGGCAAACGCGATCCCCGCCCAGGCGATCATCGTGAAGACGTCCCTGCGCTCGAACTTCATGCCGCCCTCCAGCGCATGGAGTCCACCGAACGGTGGGTGAGGAACAGACCAAGCAGAATCAAGCTGGCGTAGTAAATCAGGTTCGAGCTGTCCACAATACCGCGGGTGAAATCAGTCATGTGGCGCAGAATGGAAACGTACTGCGCCACCGCACCGGCCCAACTGGAAGAACTGCCGGGGATGATGAAGTCCAGCACCCAGAGCATGAGAAAGACCAGAAACGTCCAGATGCCGGCCACAATCTGGCTTTCGGTGAGCGAGGAGATGAACTGTCCAAGCGCCAGGAGCGACCCGCCCAGCAGGATCACTCCGAGGTAGCCGCAGAGCACCAGCCGCCATGGAGGCGTGGGTTCGCTAGCGCGGAACAGGACCACCATCTGAATCGTCGAAGGCAGTACCATGATGACGAACAGAGTCAGGACGGCAAGGTATTTTCCCAGCACAATCTCCAGGTCGGTGATGGGCGAGGTCATCAGCAATTCCATGGTGCCGCGACGCCGTTCCTCGGCATAAGAGCCCATGGTCAGCATGGGAACGACGAACAGGAGAATCGTGCCGGTGACGCCAAAAAATCCGCGCATCACTTCGCCCGGGACGTCGATCTCGAAGGGCTGGCCGAACTGCATGGCCTGTATCATCCCCCGCATCGCATAATCGGTGACGTCCTTCAGAATTCCCTGGAAGAAAATACCGGCGAGAAACAGGTAGGCGCCAACCGCCACATAGGCGATGGACGAGACGAAATACTGGCTCATCTCTTTGCGGAAGACTGCGTAGATGCCCTTCACGGCTGGGCTCCCGCCGCGCCCTCGGCCGGGGCCGCCTCGGGCGACTCCTGGGTGGTGACCTGGAGGAAAATGTCCTCCAGCGAGGCGCGGGAAGCGCGCAGTTCGAACAGTTCGTGCCCCTGTCGCACCAGATCCGCCGCAATGCGGCCGCGCAAGTCGCGCCCGGGCTCGCATTCGATCTTTAGCTGGACGCGCCCGGCGCCATCGGCCGCCTGCATCTCGACGTGTTTGACGCCGGCGACACGCTCGAGGAGCGCTTTGGCCGCGGGCGCGCCTGCGCTGCCCGGCTTGAGCTCCACGAAGACGACTTCGCTTCCGCGCGCTTGCGCCGCCGCATTGACCGGCATGTTGGCCACAATCCGCCCCTCATGGATGATGACCACGCGGTCGCAGGTCATGCTGACCTCGGGGAGGATGTGCGTGGAGAGAATGATGGTGTGATTTCCCGCCAGTCCTTTAATCAGGTGGCGCACCTCGATGATCTGCTTGGGATCGAGGCCGACGGTGGGCTCGTCGAGGATAATCACTTCGGGGTCGTGCACAAGGGCCTGGGCCAGGCCGACCCGCTGCTTATACCCGCGCGAGAGGCGCTTGATCAGCTCGGCGCGTTTGTCGGTAATGTGGGCCATTTCCATGGCGGCATCCACGCGCGCTTTCCGGCGGTCGGAGGGCACCTGCTTGAGCCGCGCAACCGCGTCCAGATATCCCACCACGCTCATCTCCGGGTAGATGGGCGGGTTTTCCGGCAGGTATCCAATACGCTTGCGAACATCCAGCGATTTTTCGAACACGTCGAACCCGGCGACGCGCGCCGTGCCGTCGGTGGCCGGCAAAAAGCCGGTCAAGATGCGCATCGTGGTGGTTTTTCCGGCGCCGTTCGGCCCCAGAAAGCCCAGGATTTCGCCCTTGTCCACGCGAAACGACACAGAGTCCACGGCGCGGACAGCGCCGTACTGTTTGGTGAGGTTTTCAACCTCGATCAATTCCCCCTCCGGATTGTCCAGCAGGAAACTGCTGGGGTTCCTGGCAGATACTACAGGGTACGACAGCCCATCATTATACACAGGTTGTCCAGAATGAGCCGAGCCCAGGGCTGGGAAGGCCGAGGACGGCCTCTCGCCCTTGAACCGCCGAAATGAATCGATCGCGCTCGGCGCCTTCGTCCGCTTGCCGCTATAATCCGGAGCGCCAGAGCCAGAAATATGCGCACCCAAAATCCGGGCCGGCGGCCTCTCCTTCTGATTGCGTCTCTTCTGCTCGCATTGGGCGTGACGCGCGCCCAGGCGCCCGGCGGCGGGCTTGCGTCGGCGCGTCGTCCCGTCATCGTCTTCATGACTGATTTCGGCATAGCCAACGATGCGGTGGCCATCTGCCATGCGGTGATCTACGGCATTGCGCCATCGGTCCGCATCGAC
>DASPSB010000384.1:0-10728 GCA_035624135.1 Candidatus Acidiferrales bacterium
TCGCGGCAAAAGAAGTCGCAGGCGCAGTTTGCCGACCAGTTATCGAGCGCGCTGGCGGATTTGCGGCGCGCCGGCGACGCGCTCGCGCACGCCATTGACGAAGACGCGGCCGCGTATGAAGGCGTGATGACGGCCATGAAACTTCCGAAAGGGACACCGGAGGAACAGCAGAAACGCGCGGAGGCAATCCAGCAGGCCACGCGAGGCGCAGCGGAGGTGCCGCTTCGCGTGGCCGAGGTTGCGGCGTCACTGCTCGACCGACTCGGACAACTCGAACCGCTAATCAGCCCTTCTATGATGTCAGACCTGCGCGTGGGCCGTCTGATGGCAGCGGCGGCCGTGCGCGGGGCGCTCGAGAACGTGGCGATCAATCTCGATTCGATAACCGATGCAGCCTACGTGAAGGCGATGCGCGGGCGGACTACCGCGCTCGAAGAACGGCTGGCGACGGCAAAGGTGGCTGTCGGATGATCTCGCGCCGGTTAGCCGGCCCGTATTCCGCCCTCGTGTGCCTGGCGGTGGCTCTCGGCGGCGTGGGGCGGTTGGCGCATGCGGGTACGCTATCGTCTTCCGTGCTGGGAATGTTCCCTAAAAATGTGGGCGAGATCGGCTATGCGGATCTGAAGACCGCACGGCAGGCTGACTGGTTCGCGCAATTCGAGAACCAGGTGCTCCCCACGCGGTTTTCCCATTTCGAGCGCTACCTGGTGTCTGCGGGCATGGATTTGCATAAACAGGTGGAGGAGATTGTCTGGGCCGCGGCCGCGCCGCAGCGGCCTGACGCGAGCGCCGGCGGCTCGGGAGGAAACGCGGCTCCCAGCGGGCCTCCCAATCAGCCGCAGAAATTTTCAGGAGAAGAGGTGGTGGGTATCGCGCTGGGCAGTTTCCAGCCCGACGTGATCGATTCCTTCTTCAAAAATCAAAAACTGCCTACGGCGACGGTGCGCGGGTACACGCTCTATGCGTTCGGGAGCGGGATGTCGCCGGGCGACCTGTATTTCTTTTTTTTCGACTCGAACACGCTGGCCTTCGGACATCGCGAGCCGCTTGAGGCGCTGATCAACGTCCGGTTCGGCGACGCGGAGAGTTTTCTGGCCAACGACACACTCAATAATCTGGTGAGCGAAGTGAACGGACAAGGCACGCTGTGGGCCGCGCTGGACAAAAATTACGCGCAGGAGACCATTGGCAGGCTCTTGCCGGACCTGGCGCAGTTTCCCGGCGCCCAGCCGCTGCTCGGGCGAATCTCCGGGATGACCATAGCCGTGCAGACCGATCCCGGCGTAGACGCGCAGATTACGCCTCACTGCGCCACAACCGACGACGCGCTCACCCTGGCCCAGTTGCTGCAAGCCGGCCTGCTTTACAAGCGCTATCAGGTGAACCAGTACAATGCGGACATGGCCAAGGCGATTGACGCCACCAGCGTCTCCGCCGACGGCGATCACCTGAAAATCCGCACGCAGCTTTCCAACGACCTGCTCACTGCCCTGCTGCGAAGCAACGCCTTCTCCTTCCAAATGTAGCAGAGGGCGGTGCCTTGCGGCTGGTTCCGGCACTTCGCGGGAAAACTCTGAGGAGTGCTCCCGGGCAATCACGTCGAACTGCGCTACATCTCAATTCGCGCGGGTCTTTGCCCCCGGAAGGTATTTTACCAGGATCATGCGGGAGACCTGGCCGATGGTTTCATAGCGCACGCGGTCTACGCGCGAGAGCAGATTCATGCCGGGCGCATCGCCGGGTGCGGATGCAGTGCCGAGGAACGCATCGAGCCCCACGGCCGGGCCGACCAAACCGGGATGCGCGATGCTCACTTCCAGGCGGTCGGGAAACTGCTCGATGGAAACTTCGAGAGTTCCTTCCTCGGCTCCCGCGCGGCGCAAGGCGTCGCCGCAGACCTGTTCGCACGCGGCTGTGAGTGCATCCCCGGCGGACTCTCCGAGATTCGCTTCTTCGGCGAAGTGTTCGAGCGCGGCTGCGGCTGCGGGGAACAATCCGGCGCCGCCGGTGAGCTTCAGTTGCGCCCGTTTGGTGTCTTCGCTCACGAGCGGTCAGTATTGGCCGGGTCGACATCGCAGGCCTCGCGGCAGGCCTGACAGTAATACTGGCCATCCGCGCACAGGCTCACGTTGTCCCACGACTTACAAATGCTGCAGTACTTGTCGCACTGGCACTGCCATTCCGGTTTGTCGCACTGCGAGCACACAACTTCGGCAGCCATGGGCGTCTCTGGAAACACTATAGGGCAGGCGGGTGAGGACGTAAAGCGGGAGGGGCGGCCGGCTGCCCGATGGCTGGTGTGGCGCGGCGGAATCCGAATTGGCCCTTGCCCAAGCGGTGCGCGGCAGGTAAAAGAGTTGTTTTTATTCCAGGGAGGAACCATGGCGCACCGGTGGACTCATGCCCTTCTGCTTCTCGCTGCCGCGGGACTGGTGGTGTGGCTGGCGCCCGCAGGGGCGGGAGAAGAAACGCCGCTCGATGGCTACTCGGCGGCAAACGCAAAGGCGCAGCGCGAATGGGAGGGCAGATTCCGGGCGCTGCCCGACCCGCAGAATCTGCGGACGAACATGGAACGCCTCTCCGCCCGGCCGCATCACGTGGGCACTGCATACGACAAAGACAATGCCGAATGGATGCTCGCGCAATTCAAAGAATGGGGCTGGGACGTGCACATCGAAACGTTCGACGTGCTGTATCCCACGCCCAAACGGCGTGTGGTGGAACTGACCGCGCCCTCGCGCTTCACCGCGAAGCTCGAGGAGCCGGACGTGGCTGTCGATCCCACCTCGTCGCAGAAAAAAGAGCAGCTCCCCACCTACAACGTCTACTCGATTGACGGCGACGTGACCGCTCCGCTGGTGTACGTGAATTACGGCGCGGCAGAAGATTACGAAGAGCTGGAGCGGCTGGGCGTCTCGGTAAAGGGCGCGATCGTAATCGCGCGCTACGGGCGCACCTGGCGCGGGATCAAACCGAAACTGGCCGGCGACCACGGCGCCGTGGGCTGCCTGATTTATTCCGACCCGCGCGACGACGGCTATTTTCAGGACAACGTATTTCCCAACGGCCCAACGCGCCCGCCCGATGGAGTGCAGCGCGGAAGCGTCGAGGATTTCCCGTCCACCTTCCCGGGCGATCCCCTCTATTTTGACCGGGGCGACCCCTCCGCGCCGCACTACACGGCGGCGAACGCACCGGGCATCACGAAAATCCCGGTCCTGCCGATTTCCTACGGCGATGCGCAGCCGCTGCTCGCCGCGCTCGGCGGGCCGATGGCGCCCACGGATTGGCGCGGCGCTCTGCCGATTTCTTACCACGTGGGTCCGGGGCCGGCGCAGGTGCATCTGGTGGTGCAATCGGACTGGGGCCTCAAGACGCTGTACGACGTGATTGCTCGCATTCCCGGCGCCGGCGAGCCCGACGAATGGATCGTTCGCGGCAATCATCACGACGCGTGGGTGAATGGCGCAGATGATCCTATCTCCGGACAGGTGGCGCTGCTCGAAGAGGCGCGCGCGCTGGGCGAGCTACTGAAGCAGGGCTGGCGCCCGAAGCGCACCATTATTTACTGCGCCTGGGACGGCGAAGAGCCCGGCCTGCTGGGCTCGACGGCCTGGGGCGAAGCGCACGGCAAAGATCTCCAGCAGCATGCCGTGGCCTATATCAATTCCGACAGCAACGCGCGCGGCTTCCTGTTTTTTTCCGGCTCTCACGTGCTGGAGCATTTCCTGAACGCAGTGGCGCGCGATGTGGAAGATCCGGAGACGAAACAGTCGGTCCAGGAGCGGCGCCGGCTCTCGCTCATCGGCAACGCGCATTCGCCGGCGGAACGCGCGGAAATCCGCAACCGCGCGGACGTGCGGCTGCAGGCGCTCGGCTCCGGGTCGGACTACACGGTGTTCATCGACCGGCTGGGCGTGGCCTCGCTCAACCTGGGCTTCGGAGGCGAAACGCAGGGAGGCGTGTACCATTCGATTTACGACGATTTCTACTGGTACACGCATTTTGCCGATACGGATTTCGCGTATGGCCGCGCGCTCTCGCAAACGGTCGGCACGGCGGTGATGCGGCTGGCGGACGCGGACCTGCTGCCGTTTGACTTCGCGGGTGTGGCGGACGCGGTGCGCACCTACACGAAAGAGTGCGAGGACCTGCTGAAAAAAGAGCAGGAGGACACACGCGAGCGCAGCCTGGAACTGCGCGAAGGCGTCTTCCGGGCCACGAACGACCTGCGCCATCCGCTCCTTCCCCCAAGAGAGCAGGCGCCGGTGCCGTACATCAACTTTGCCCCGCTCGATAACGCGGCCGATGCGCTGGCCCGCAGCGCCGAACGCTATCGCCGAGCGATGGCGCGCGCGGGAGCCGGCAGCCTATTCAGTTCGCCGGAAGCGCTGCGTCCCATCAACGCCGCGCTGCGAGCCAGCGAGCAGCATCTGCTCGATGCCGCGGGCCTGCCGCATCGCCCGTGGTACCGGCACATGATCTACGCGCCCGGCCTGTACACCGGCTACGGCGTGAAAACGCTCCCGGGGGTGCGCGAGGGCATCGAGCAGCGGCAATGGCAGGAAGCCGAAAGCGAAATCGCGCGGCTGGGCAATCTGCTCACCGCGGACGCGGCCTACATTGATTCCATCACCAAGCAGGTGGAGCAGGCAGCGGGCGGCCAGTAGCGCAAATTGGGACGGCGCCGGGTTTGTTGACGCCGATAATCGCGCATGCTACGGTAGCCCTTCGATGTAATCTTCCGGTGAACGTGTGACAGCGCCCACAGCCGAGACACTCCGCAAAACCGCTCTCAATTCCACCCATCGGCGCATGGGCGCAAAGATGGTCAACTTCGGCGGCTGGGATATGCCCGTCGAGTATTCCGGGATTCTCGCCGAGCACACCGCCGTGCGCACGGTCGCGGGCCTCTTCGACGTCAGCCACATGGGCGAGATCGAAATTCACGGGTCGGAAGCGATCGCGCTCGTGCAGTACGTCACCTGCAACGACGCCTGGAAGCTCTCCGACGGGCAAATCCAGTATTCGGGCTTGATGACGGAAGAGGGCACGTTTGTGGACGACATCCTGGTGCACCGCTTCGGCGCGGCGCACTACTTCCTGTGCGTAAACGCTTCGAATCAGGACGTCGACTTCGAGCACATCAACAGCATCAACCGGTTTGCGGCGGAAGTGGACAATTTGAGCGAGCATTACTCGCAGCTCGCCATCCAGGGCCCGCGCGCCAAGGAGATCCTCCAGCGGTTCGCGTCCGTCTCTCTCGATCCCATCCGCTATTACCACTTCACCCGCGGCGACGTGGACGGCGTGCCGTGCCTGATTGCCCGCACCGGCTACACCGGCGAAGACGGCTTCGAGATTTACTTTTCGCCGGAGCATTCGGAAAAACTCTGGGACCGGCTGCTGGACGCCGGCTCGCCGCTGGGGATGCTCCCGTGCGGCCTGGGCGCGCGGAACACTCTGCGGCTGGAGGCGGGGATGTGCCTCTACGGCAACGACATTGACCGCACCACAACGGTCTGGGAAGCGAATCTCGGCTGGATTTGCCACATGGAAAAGGGGCTGTTCCTGGGCCACGACGCGCTCGCGCGGCAGCAGGCCACGGGACTCAGCCGCATTCTGGCGGGATTCGAAATGATGGACCGGCTGATCGCGCGCGACGGCTACCCGGTCTTCGCGGGAAACGAGCAGGTGGGCCGGGTGACCAGCGGATCACCGGCGCCCTTTTTGAAGAAGAATATCGGCATGGCGTACGTGCCGTTCGACATGCGTACTCCAGGGACGGAGATTCAAATCGGCATCCGCGGGCAGAAGGCAGCGGCGCGGATTGTGAAGCTGCCGTTCTACAAGAGACCGAAGTAGCACGGTTGCGCGGGCTACTGCCCGCGCGGCATTCGAGCGCCCAGAGCAAGAACGCAGCCCGGGGCTGCGACACGGGGAGAGAATCAGAATGTATCCGGCAAACTTCAAATACACTCAGGAACACGAATGGGTGGCACTCGAAGGGCAGACGGCAACCATCGGCATCACCGACTACGCGCAGCATTCCCTCGGCGATGTAGTGTTCGTCGAGCTGCCCAAGCCCGGAGCCAAGTTCTCCGCCGGCCAGACCATCGGCACAGTGGAATCGGTAAAGGCGGTGAGCGAGATCTACAGTCCCGTCTCGATGGAAGTAACGGAAGTTAACGCGGCGCTGGCCAACGCGCCCGAGAAAATCAATCAGGACCCGCATGGTGCCGCCTGGCTCGTCAAAGGGCGTGCGACGAACCCGGGCGACCTGGCGAAGCTTATGGACGCGAAGGCCTACGAGGCGTACATCGCCGAGAAAGAAAAGGAGGCCGGGGCCTGATGCGTTACCTGCCGAAAAGCGACGCGGAACGCCGGGCGATTCTGGACGAACTGGGGCTCGCGTCTATAGACGACCTATTCGCCTCCATCCCGGAAGATTGCCGGCTGGGGCGGCCGCTCGATGTGCCCGGGCCGCTCTCGGAAAAGGAGATCATCGATTATTTCCGTGCGCGGGCCGCGGAAAATGCCGCGGGCTACACGTCATTCCTCGGCGCGGGCGTGTACAACCACTTGCGCTCGGTAGTGGCCGATTCCCTGCTCCAGCGCGGCGAATTCCTCACCAGCTACACGCCTTACCAGCCGGAAATCAGCCAGGGCACGCTGCAGGCCATCTTCGAATTTCAAACGCTGATGTGCCAGCTCACGCGGCAGGAGGTGGCCAACGCCTCCATGTACGACGGCTCGACGGCCACCGCCGAGGCCGCCATGATGGCGGCGCGGCTCACGGGCCGGCAGCGGCTCGTGCTATCGCGCGCGCTGCATCCGGAATACCGCCAGGTGGTGGACACGTACGCGCGCGATTTGGGACTCGAAGTCGTCGAGACGCCCTTCGACGGGAAAACCGGGCAGACGGATTTAGCCGCGGTGCGGGCAAGCGTCAGCGAGGTAACGGCAGCGGTCATCGTCCAGTCACCGAATTTCCTCGGCGTGCTCGAACCCGTGCCGCAAATCGCGGAGGCCGCGCACCAGGCCGGAGCGCTCCTGGTGGTCGCCATCGCGGACGCTGTGTCGCTGGGCGCCGTGCGCGCGCCCGCGGAAGCCGACATCGTGGCCATGGAAGCGCAAAGCTTGGGCCTGGCGCCCAGTTTCGGCGGGCCATTCGCCGGCGTAATCGCCACGCGCGAGAAATTCGTCCGCCAGATGCCGGGGAGGCTCGCCGGACAAACCACAGACGGCGAAGGCCGGCGCGGCTTCGTGCTCACGCTGGACGCGCGAGCAGCACATCCGCCGGGAGAAAGCGACTTCAAACATCTGCACGAACCAGGCGCTGTGTGCGCTGGCTGTGACCATGCATTTGGCGCTTCTGGGCAAAGAGGGGCTGCGGGAAATGGCCGCGCAGAATCTGGCGAAGGTGCGTTACGCGGTGGCGGAATTCGAAAAGCTGCCGGGCGTGCAGCGGGCGTTCTCCGCGCCGTTTTTCAACGAGGCGGCGCTCGAATTTCCGCGCTCTGTGCGCATGATCAATCACGAACTACAGCGCGAACGCATCATCGGTCCGCTGCCGCTGGGGCCGTTTTTTCCGGAGCAAACCAAACGCGGCTTGCTGTGCGTCACGGAGATGCATTCGCGGCAGGACGTGGACCGGCTGGTGGCCGCCACGCGGCGGGCCCTCGAGTCGCTGGGCGTGGGCGCGCGCGAGGCGGTCTCCTCGCCCGCGGAGCGATGACCATGGCGCAACCCGCGTCCCCAATCTCGCGCCACGTCAGCCTCAGCGAGCGGCTGCTGTTTGAAAAATCCGCGCCGGGCAAACGCGGAATGGAATTGCCGCCGCTCGACGTTCCCTCCGTGGACGCGGCGCATGCTCTGGGAGCGGAATTTGCGCGCGAGGGCGTCGAAGGTTTTCCCGAGGTCAGCGAGATCGAAGTGATCCGCCACTTCACCCGTCTTTCTACGTGGAACTATGCCATCGACCTGGGCATGTACCCGCTGGGTTCCTGCACGATGAAGTACAACCCGCGCGTGAACGAATTCGTGGCGCGGCTCGAAGGGCTCGCCACCGAGCATCCGTTGCAGCCGACGGAACTTTCGCAGGGCTGTTTGCGCATCCTGCGCGCGCTGGAGACGATCCTGCTGGAAGTCACGGGGATGGACGCGATCACGCTCCAGCCGTGCGCGGGGGCCCAGGGGGAATACGCGGGAATCGCCATGGTGCGTGCGTACCTGGCCAGCCAGGGGAACCCGCGGAAGCGCGTGCTCGTGCCGGATTCGGCGCACGGCACAAACCCCGCCACCGCAGCGACGGCGGGTTACGAAGTGCAGCACATCCGTTCAGATTCGACGGGCCGCATCGATATCGCGCATCTGGCCGAGCGCGTGAACGAAGACGTCGCGGCGCTGATGGTAACCAATCCGAACACGCTGGGAATCTTCGAACGGGAGATCGCCCGCATCGCGGAGCTGCTGCATGCGCGGGGCGCGCTGCTCTATATGGATGGCGCCAACATGAACGCGCTCGCCGGTGTGGCGCGTCCCGGCGATTTTGGCGTGGACGTGATGCACATGAACCTGCACAAAACGTTCTCCACGCCGCACGGTGGCGGAGGGCCGGGCGCCGGGCCTGTGGCCGTGAAAAAGCATCTGGAGCCTTTCCTGCCCTCTCCCGTGCTGGTGGAGAAGCCGGACGGCACGCTGGCCTGGGACAGGAACCGGCCAAGGTCGATCGGGCGGCTGCGTGCATTTTACGGAAATTTCGGCGTGCTGGTTCGCGCGCTGGCCTATGCGCTCGCTTACGGCCCGGGCATGGTGGAAGCGTCGCGCGATGCGGTGCTCAATGCGAATTACATCCGCAGGCAGCTTGAAGACGTGTACGAGCTGCCCTACCAGCAGCCATGCATGCACGAAGTGGTGTTCAGCGATGCGCGGCAGAAAAAGCACGGCGTGAACACGATGGACATCGCCAAACGGCTGATCGACTATGGATTCCATCCTTACACCACCGCGTTCCCGCTGATCGTTCCGGGCGCGCTGATGATCGAGCCCACGGAATCCGAATCGCGCGAGGAGCTGGACCGGTTCGTGGGGGCTATGCGCGCGATCGCCACGGAGGCCGCGGAGAATCCCGAGTTGGTGAAAACGGCGCCCCACTGCGTCCGTATCGGCCGGCTCGATGAGGTGACTGCAGCCCGCAAACCCGTACTGCGCTGGAAGCCACAGTAAGGCTATTGCCAAAAATCCATTGCGTAATACACCTTGCAATACACTTGTATTACGCTTCGTAGTACACTAGCGCGGAAGGAAGGAGCGACTATGGTTCCACCTGTTTCGCTGCGTCTGGGCGAAGAAACAAGGCGACAAGTCGCCAGGATCGCTCGCCGCAAGAAGGTCCCCGCCGGTACCCTGATGCGGCAAGTGATCGAGCAATGGGCCGAACGGGAAGAGAAGGAGGTCAGCCCTTACGACGCCCTCGCGCGTTTCATCGGTGTGGTCCAGGGAGGCGACCCCGCCCGGTCCACCTGGTCTTCCCGCAAGATTGCCAAACTCTTGAAGGACCGCCGGAGACGCTCGTGGTCCTCGTAGATGCCGGCCCCCTGGTCGCTCTGGTCGACGCACAGGACCAACATCATGAGAGATGCGCCGCAGCCCTCCGAAATCTACGGGAACCTCTTGCCACCCTGTGGCCGAATATAACGGAAGCCATGTACCATGTGTTGGGCGTCCTGCCCGCACAGGACGCGCTCTTGGAGATCTTGCAGGCCGGCGCCGTAAGCCTTTTGGCTCTTGGATCGGCAGACCTGCCTCGAATTCGCGAGTTGATGCGCCAATACTCGGACCGGCCAATGGACTTCGCGGACGCCGCATTAATTCGAGTGGCGGAGCGTGAGGGCATCCGGACTTTTTTCACTCTCGACCGGCGAGACTTCTCGATTTACAGGCTGCACGGGCGGACGCGGCCGACTCTCATCCCTTGATTCCGCCTTTTGCGCGTTATTGGCGGAACTTGAGCGAATTGACCGCGGCTTCGAAGGCCTTAGTGTAGTGATCGTATTCCCCCTGCGGAGCCACACAAACCACATAGTAGAGTCCGTCGGGCCGCAGGGTGGTCACCAGCCAGATTGTTTCCTTCCCTTTGATGGGCGCATCGTTGTGCATATACGCGGAGAGCGCGCGCTGCCCGCCGAGCCGCATGGGCTCCGCTTTGCGCTGGACCTCGAGCGCGGAGTTGCTCTGGCGCATGCTGGCGATCAACTGGTCGGTGGCGGATTCGAGCGTCGAGCCGGTGCGCGGCTCGAACCGGCTAACCATGGACCCGTAGGCCAGCGTGGGGCTGCCGTGCTGGTTGCGCGCCACACCGCCGGCGGGATAAAGCGTGACGGTGCTGCCCTGGGGTGTCGCCTTCCAGTTGCCGGGAAATTGAATCTTGAAGGAATCGTTCTCGAAGGACTGCAATTTGTCCGCCGGCGCATCCGGCTTTTCTCCCGCCTCGGCGGTGCCATAGGGATCCGAATCGGCCACCATCGCCGACCGCGGCGCGGGAGGAAGCGAGAAGAGGTAGCGGCGGATTTCGCGGAACTCCGGGGAATCCTTCTTGGCATCGGGCAGCGGCCCGCCCAGCTTTTCGATCTCCTCGTTCACGCGCTCGATGCGGTGCTCCGGGCTGGGGTGGTTGGAGAAAAATTCGGGGGGAACGCCCATCTTTTTCTCGACGTCGGCGAGCAC
>DASPSB010000424.1:0-4943 GCA_035624135.1 Candidatus Acidiferrales bacterium
GCAAAGGGCATGGCGGCTCACCTCAAGACCGGGTCGAGTGCGAGGAGGTAGTCTAGCAAGGGCCTCTCCGCGGCAGCAAACTTGGCGCTTCAGGGACCCGGAATTTTCGTTGCAAAGTTTCTGTTTGTGAATAGTCTAAGCCTGCGCCGGAGGTGAACAGATGGCGGGGTCAGGGACGGGAATTGCGCCGGCTGGGGGGCTCGGCGCAACGCTGCGGCGAGATGCGTGGTGGGTGGAACTCCTGCCAGTGGTGGTCGTGCTGGGCGGTTTCGGGATTTACGCGACGCTGCGGGCGTTTGAGGGCACGTTTTACGAGTGGGGCCCGTATCTGACGCCGTTCTATTCTCCGCTGATCGATCCGCAGCACCACTGGTGGCCGTGGTCGCCGGCGATTTTGATTCTGGGCGGGCCCCTGGGTTTTCGCACCACCTGCTATTACTACCGCAAAGCGTATTACCGGGCGTTTTTCCTCGATCCGCCGGGGTGCGCGGTGGGCGAGCCGAGCCGGAATTACCGCGGGGAATCGGCGTTTCCCTTCATCCTGCAGAACGTACACCGGTATTTTTTCTACCTCGCGGTGATTTTTCTGGCGTTCTTGTGGCACGACGCAGTGCGGGCCTTCGTGTGGGACGACGGATTTCACGCTGGCCTGGGCACGCTGGTGATGCTCGTAAACGTTGTGCTGCTCAGCCTGTACACGTTTTCCTGCCATTCGCTGCGCCATTTGGCCGGGGGAAAGCTGGACTGTTTTTCCTGCGCCACATTCGGCCGGCCGCGATACGAAGCGTGGCGCGTAGTGAGCCGGCTGAACGAACGGCACATGCTGTGGGCCTGGTCGAGTCTGATTTCCGTGGGCTTCACCGATTTCTACATCCGAATGCTGTCCAGCGGCGCCTTCCACGACGTGAGGCTGTTTTGACCGACGCCATTGAAACCCACGAACACGACGTTCTGGTGATCGGCGCCGGCGGAGCCGGCCTGCGCGCGGCGATTGAAGCCCTGGCGCAAGGCGCGTCGGTCGGTGTGGTCTGCAAATCGCTGCTGGGCAAAGCGCACACGGTGATGGCGGAAGGCGGAATCGCGGCAGCCATGGCAAATGTGGACGCGGCGGACGACTGGCGCGCGCATTTCCGCGACACGATGCGCGGGGGCAAATTTCTGAACAACTGGCGGATGGCCCAACTCCACGCGCAGGAATCGCCCGACCGCGTGCGCGAACTGGAGCAATGGGGCGCGCTCTTCGACCGCACGCAGGACGGCCGCATCCTGCAACGCGCATTCGGCGGCCACACGTTCAAACGGCTGTGCCATGTGGGCGACCGCACCGGCCTCGAGATGATCCGCACGCTGCAGGACCGCGGAGTGCAGATGGGTTTCGACGTGTACATGGAGTGCACCGTCGCGCGATTGCTGAAAGATGGCGGGAGCGTTGGCGGCGCCCTGGCTTACTGGCGCGAGCAGGGCCGCTTTGTGCTGTTCAAAGCGAAAGCGATCGTGCTGGCCACAGGAGGGATCGGAAAGACGTATCGCGTGACATCCAACTCGTGGGAATACACAGGCGACGGAATGGCCGCGGCGTACGAAGCGGGCGCGGAACTGATGGACATGGAATTCGTGCAGTTCCATCCGACGGGCATGGTCTGGCCGCCGGGCGTGCAGGGAATTCTGGTGACGGAAGCGGTCCGAGGCGAAGGCGGCGTACTGCGCAACCGGCTGGGCGAGCGGTTCATGGAGAAGTACGACCCGAAAAAAATGGAGCTTTCGACCCGCGACGTGGTGGCGCGCGCCATCTATACGGAAGTGCGCGAAGGACGCGGCACCGAGCACGGCGGGGCGTTTCTCGATATTTCCCAGAAGCCCGCGGAATATGTGAAGCGCAAACTCCCGAGCATGTATCACCAGTTCAAAGAGCTGGCCGACGTGGACATCACCAAACAGCCTATGGAGGTCGGTCCGACGTGCCATTACATGATGGGCGGAATCCGCGTGGAGGCAGAGACGGCCCAATCGTCGCTGCCGGGGCTGTTTGCCGCGGGCGAGGCTGCGGCGGGCTTGCACGGCTCGAACCGATTGGGAGGGAATTCGCTTTCTGATTTGCTCGTTTTCGGGCGGAGGGCAGGGCTGGCGGCGGCGCAGTATGCGAAGTCGGCGCGGGCTCCTTCGCTCACCACCGCGGATGTGGAGGCCGCACAGCGCGAGCCCTTGTCCCCCTTCGAGCGCCACGAAGGAGAGAATCCCTACACGCTGCATCGCGACCTCCAGGTGGTGATGCAGAATCTGGTGGGAATCTTCCGTACCCGCGAGGATCTGGAGAAAGCGCTGGGCGAACTCGAGAAGATGAAGGAGCGATGGAAGGCAATCAGCGTGGAAGGCTCGCGGCTGTTCAATCCCGGGTGGCATCTGGCGTTGGAATTGAAGTCCATGCTTACGGTTTCGGAGGCGGTCACGCGGGCGGCCCTGATGCGCGAAGAAAGCCGGGGCGCGCACAGCCGGATCGATTTCCCCAATACGGAGGCTGCCTGGGGGAAGAAAAACATCATCGTAAGGCGGGAGGGAAGCGCGATGGCACTGCGGGAGGAGCCCGTGGGGGAGATGCCCGAAGAACTGAAGAAAATCCTGGCGGAAGAGAAGTGAGCGCGGGCGGAGGAATGCGATGCCGGATGCCACACTGAGAATCTTCCGGGGCGATGCGAGCGGCGGCGCGACGGCCGATTACCGCGTGCCGGTCGGCCCGGGGATGGTGGTGCTCGACGCGCTGCATTACATTCAGGGGCACCGGGCCGCCGATCTAGCGGTGCGCTGGAACTGCAAGGCGGGGAAATGCGGTTCCTGTTCCGCGGAGGTCAACGGGAAGCCGCGCCTGACATGCAAGACGCGAATGGACGCGCTGCCTTTGGAGGAGCCCATCACCGTGGTTCCCCTGAAGGCGTTTCCGGTGATCAAAGACCTGGTGACCGACGTCTCGTGGAATTACAAAGTGAACCGGAAAATTCCGCCCTTCCAGCCCCGGCCCGGAGTCGAATGGAAGTATTCGCAGGAAGACGCGGACCGGGTGCAGGAATTCCGCAAGTGCATCGAGTGCTTCCTGTGCCAGGATGTTTGCCACGTGCTGCGGGAACACCGGCAGCACGAGCAGTTTGGCGGGCCCAGGTTTTTCGTGCGGGTGGCGGGCCTGGAAATGCATCCGCTGGACGGTGCGGACCGCGCCGCGCTGCTGAAGGACGAGTTGCGCATCACGCTGTGCAACATCACGAAATGCTGCACGGAGGTGTGTCCGGAAGAGATCCGCATCACGGACAACGCCATCATTCCGCTGAAAGAACGGGTGGTGGACCGCTACTATGACCCGCTGGTGCGGATTGCGCGAGCGATTTTCGGAAGCAGGAAGGAGTGAGTAGGGTCGAAACGGCGCGAGGCGTGCCAGGGAGGCCGTATGAGCTACGAGCTGAAGTCCATCTCCAGGTCGGGAATCGAGGAAGCCATCTCCAAGGCCGAACTCTACCGCTATTTGAACGAGCCGGAAGAAACCGAATCGATCTGCCACGACATTCTGGCGATTGATCCGGTCCATCAGATCGCGCTGCGGCTGCTGGCGATGGCCATCACGGATCAGTTCGAGGGCAGCTCGTCCGACCGATTTGGCGAGGCTGAGGGGATTCTCCGGCGGCTGAGCGACCGCTACGAGCAGCTCTATTACCTGGGCATCCTGCATGAACGGCGGGCGAAGGCGCTGCTGCGCGCCGGGCGCGCGCCGCACACGCTGCTTCCGTTCTTCGAGGAAGCGATGCGGTGTTTTTCCGAGGCCACGGAGCTGCGGCCCAAGGGTAACGACGACGCCATCCTGCGCTGGAACCGGTGCGTGAGAATCCTGCAGTGCAATCCCGAGTTCGCGGCCGAGAAGGAGCACGTGGCCATTGAGGACCACGACAGCCCGCCGCACTGAACCGCCGGGAGGCCGCGACAGGAGCACCCCACTCGATAGAACCGCGTCAAAAAGCGTCCCGTGATGTCGCGTTACCTCACGTTGACCCTAGCGGCCGGGGATGCTATAAAAGCCGCTCTGCCTGGTCTTCGCGGAGTGTGCTGGGGTTGGCCGCTTTTTCCGCCGGAGAGAGCAATCCTCTGACCTGGGACCAGGACCAACAGACAGGAGTGGAGGTTCGGGCCGTACCATATGGAGTTGATCGAACAACTCAAGGGTCTGTTGCTTTCGGCCCTTCCGACGGTTTTCTTCGTCCTGATTTTCTACCTTTTCCTGCGCAGCCAGTTTTTCGGGCCATTGGTGCGAGCGATGGACGAGCGCGCGCGGCGCACCGAGGGCGCGCGGCGCGAGGCGGAGGAAAGCACCGCGGGAGCGAAGAAAGCGCGCGAAGAGTACGAGGCGGCTCTGCGCAAGGCCCGCGGAGAAGTTTTCGCGACGCAGGAAGCCGAGCGGCGCAAGGCACTCGACGAGCGCAGCGCCGTGCTCCATCGGGCCCGTGAAGAAGCGACAGCCTTCGTGCGCGCGCAGAAAGCTGTGATCGAAGGCGAACTTGCCGAGGCCCGCAAGCAGCTCGAACACGAAAGTGGAGTGCTGGGGGGCGAGATTGCCCGCGTGCTGCTCGCAGGCCAAGGTCCCGCGCCGCGCGCCAGCGGAGGTGCGCGGTGAAGCGGTTGCGTTCGCTGCTTCTGCCGGCGCTGGCCGCCTGCGGGTTGCTGCTCCTTGCCGCGCATCCTGTGTTCGCCGCCGAGGAGGGCGCGGAAGGCTCGCGGCTCATCCGTGTATTTCAGTGGATCAATTTCGCGATCGTTGCCGGAGCGATCGGCTGGCTGCTGGTGAAGAAGGCGCCGCCGTTTTTCGCCGCGCGAGGCGCTCAAATCGCTTCCGCGATTGAAGAAGCAGGCAAAGTGAAAGCACAGGCGGAGGCGCAGCGCGCCGAGGCGCTCCAGAAACTCGCCAACCT
>DASPSB010000029.1:0-3642 GCA_035624135.1 Candidatus Acidiferrales bacterium
TGCATGACGTGGGAGTAGCGCTCGACGAACATCAGGTCTTCGACGCGGACGCTGCCGTACTCGGAGACGCGTCCGAGGTCGTTGCGGCCAAGGTCCACGAGCATGATGTGCTCAGCCCGCTCTTTGGGATCCTCGCGGAGCTGTGTTTCGAGGCGCAGATCTTCCTGCTCGCTCGAGCCGCGGGGGCGAGTGCCGGCAATGGGCCGGTAAAAGGCATCGCGGCCCTGGACTTTGACGAGCATTTCGGGAGAGCTGCCGACGACAGAAAGCGGGCCCAGGCGCAGAAAATACATGTAGGGCGAGGGGTTGACGACGCGAAGGGCGCGGTAGATGGCCAGCGGATCGGCGGGAGTGCGCGCGGTGAAGCGCTGGCTGAGCACAACCTGGAAGGCGTCGCCCGCGCGGATGTATTCCTTGACCCGGCGGACGGCGCCGAGGAAGCGGGCGCGCGGGAAATCGGACCGGACGCGAAGCGGAGCCGCGCGGGATGAGCGGCGTTCGCGGGGCAGGGGCCGCTCGAGCCGGGCGCAGGTGGCGCGAAGGGAACGGACCGCGGCGTCGTATTTCGCGCGCAGGCTGCCGGGGCCCTCGGTGAACACATTGCGGATAACCCAGATAGCCTGGCGGACGTGGTCGAAGGCGACCAGTCCATCGAAGAGCATGAAGACGGCATCGTCCACGCCAACATCGTCGGGATGCGTGGCGGGAATTTTCTCGACGAGGCGAACGGCATCGTAGGCGAGATAGCCGATGGCGCCGCCGGAGAAAGGCGGAAGCCCCGGAAACCGGACAGGATGGAAGCGCGCCAAGCGGCGGCGAAGCAGATCGAACAGACCGGCATCGTGGCGAACGGCCCGACCACGCGACTCGAGGATGGCGCCGCGCGGACCGGAGCGCACAATCTCGAAGGGATCGCGGCCGAGAAAGGAGTAGCGGGCGAGGCGTTCGCCGCCTTCGACGCTTTCCAAGAGAAAAGCGTTCGGGGCGGTGGAGCGGGGCGCGAGCTTGAGAAACGCGCCAACGGGGGTGAGCAAGTCGGCGGGCAGAATTTCGCACACGGGGACGAGGTTGCCCTCACGGGCGAGCGTGCGAAACCGCGGGTAGCCGGGAACAATCATGCATCGCCCCGGCGGGGCTGCGCCTGACTTTCCTCGCGGGCGAGCGCAGCAGTGACTTCGGCGCGCATGGCCCTGACGGGAGCGTTTTCGCCGGTCCATAACTCCCACTGGGCCACGCCCTGAGCGACGAACATGTCCACGCCCGAGAGCGTGTCAATGCCGCGGCGTTCGGCCAGGCGCAACAGGCGGGTGCGCATGGGGCGGTAGATGAGGTCGAAGACGAGATTGGCGCGGAGTTCGGCGGCGTCGAGAGGTGATTCGTTCTCGCGAGGCATCATGCCGATGGGGGTGGCGTTGACGATGGCGTCGAAATCGAGATCGCGAAGATCTTTGCGCTCGACGGCTTCCGCGGCGAAATCGCGAGCGGCAGCGCGCGCGGCTTCCGAGCGGCGCGCGCACAAAAAGACGTGAGCGCCGGCGCGAACTGCGGCGTGGGCCACGGTGCGTCCGGCGCCGCCGGCACCGTAGATGAGGATGCGCGCGCCTTCCATCTGGATCCTGCGGCCGAGCGACTCGAGGACGCCGAGATGATCCGTGTTGTAACCGTGAAGCTTTCCGGCGCGGCAGAGGACGGTGTTGACAGCGCCGATTTCGGCGGCGAGAGGGTCGCACTCGTCCAGATAGCGGAGGATCTGCTGTTTGTGGGGTATGGTGACGCTGAGACCGGAGATGCGCAGCGGTTTGATGGACTTCAGGAAATCGCCGAGGTCACGCACGAGAAAGGGAACGAAGACGGCGTTGATGCGCCGCAGGGCAAATGCGGCGTTGTGCATGAGGGGCGAAAGAGAATGTCCGATGGGATTGCCGATGACGCCGTAGAGCTGGGTGCGGCGGTTGTGACGCTCGACACGGTAGATGGACTGCAAGGTCTCGAGCGGAAGCTGGCCTGGGGCGGCCGAGCGAGTGATGGAGGCGTAGGCGAGGGGGCTGCCTTCGCGGAGAGCCAGAATTCTGCCGGGCTGGCCGACGTCGCCCATGGGAGCGAGGATGACGTTGGAGCGGCCGTGCGCGGCCTGGAGCAGCCGGACGAACTCGCGGTAGTTGCGGGTGAGGGCGGCAATTTTCACCAGGTCGCCGCCCGCAGATTCCAGCCGGCGGCGAAGCTGGCCCAGGCGCGCGGGGGTGCGGGCGAAGTCGTGCGCGGAAATAATGAGGCGGACGTCGCCCAGTGTCTTGCGAAGGGTGGCGGCATTGAGGCGCTGCACGGTCTCAATCTCCAGGTCGCACCAGGAACATCCCGAACCGGCGGCGAGCACCAGACGCGCAATCTGGCGGGCTATGCTGCCCTCGAAGCGCCCGCCCGCTTCCTTCCTCCGGCAGGTGGCGATGAGAGTGGCCTGACCGACCAGCGGCTGGATGCCGCGAAGCAGAGCGGCGAACTCGTCTTCCGAGGCGAGGTAATCGAGGCGGAGTTCGAGGGTGCGGGTGCGGCGAAGGGCCAGGCGGGCGGCGGCGAGGGCCTCCTGGGCGCTCGATTCCGCAACGACGGCGCAGACTCGGTTTTCTTCAAACACTCGGCACTCCGTCCCCCACAAGGCCCCTGAGGGAGCGCCGCGGGTCCCCCATTATGCAGTATCCAGAGTGTAAAGCCGCAGCGCAGGGCGGCTTGACGCCCCCTGCGAGCTTTGTTACGGTCTGCCCAGGAAGTAGCCTCGCGCCCGCACAATGGGGGCTGCGGAACGAAGGAGTGTCTCATGCGAAGAATCGCGCTGACCGTGACGTGTCTTCTGACCGTGTGGGCGGCCGGAGCCGCGGCCCAGGTGAAGTCGGATGTGGTGGTCGAGCGGGGCCACACAGCCACAACGGCGGATACCTATTGCGCCGGGATGATTTCCAACGAGCAGGTGCCAAACGACCTGTACGTGATTTCGGGGCTAGAGGCGGATCCGCAGACGGTATGGTCGCTGGGGCAGTACATCTATCTGAGCAAGGGCTCCGCAGACGGGGTAAAGATCGGCGATGAGTTCATGATCACGCGTCCGGTGAAGGACCCCCTGCACGTGAAGGTATACGATGAAGAGCACTCGCTGGCGAACGGGATGGGCACGCAGTGGGAAGACATTGGCCGGGTACGCGTGGCGGTAGTGCAGCCGAAAGTCTCCATCGCGCAGATCTCCTACTCGTGCAGCTATATGCAGCGCGGCGATTATGCCCGCCCGGCGGTGGAGTTCCCGATTCCGCCGTTCAAGCCGCTGAAGGATCTGGACAAGTTTGCGCCGCCGAGCGGCAAGAGCGAGGGGCGCGTGGTGAGAGCGAAGAATTACCTGGCAGCGCAAGACCGCGGCCAGGTGGTTTACGTGAATCTGACGGGAGTAAAGCCGGGCGATTACATCCGCTTCTTCCGCCACCCGGCGCCGCAGGATCACGCAATCTACCAGATCGGAGGGATGTCCGATCACGTATTCGGCTTCGGGCAAACGCCCAGCCATTGGGGTCCGGAAGACCTGCCCCGCGAGATCCTCGGCGAGGGCGTGGTTCTGCGGACCACACCCACTTCGGCGAGCGTGCTGATCTTCAACGAACT
>DASPSB010000101.1:0-5806 GCA_035624135.1 Candidatus Acidiferrales bacterium
CATGCTGTTTGGCGTTATCGCTCTGCTCGTGCTGGTGAATTTTTACTTGGCGCAGAGGGACGCGGTCATCCGCGGCCTCCAGCAGGAGCTCGTGCAGCAGAAAATCGAAGCGGAGCTGAATCGCGAGCTCGCGCTCCAGGACCCGGTCACCGAAGTCTACAACCGTCGCTACCTGCGCGTGATGCTCGCAAAGGAAATCAGCCGTGTGAAGCGGCTGGGAAAAAGCCTGGCTGTGATGCTCGTGGACATCACGGGCTTTCGGCGCGTGAACGAGAGCTTGGGGCACACTGGCGGCGACGTTGTCCTGCGGCAAATTGCGCAACTGCTGCAGACGAAGGCGCGCAATTCCGACTTGGTGGTGCGCTTCGGCGGCGACGAGTTCCTGCTGATTCTTCCCGATACCGATGATGCCGGGGTCCAAGTGCTGAGCTCCCGCATCAAGGAGTCGCTGGCGGATTGGAGCCGGCGCAGCGGGATGACGGAATTCAATTTGAGGTTTGCGATTGGCTCGGCGCGCTATACGCAGGACCGTCCACTGGACGATCTGCTGAAGGCCGCCGAGCTGCGCCTCCAGCAGGACCGGCGGACGGGCGGGGAAGCCGCCGCTGCGTCTGCCGGTGCGGGCACGGCTGCTGCCGCTGTGCCGCGCTGAGCGTCGAGTTCGGTTGTATCGAGTTCGATTGGTCGTGCTGAGCGCCTGTACGGTCTGGAGACGGGATCCCTTCCGCCCCGCTGTGCCGGGGGGAGCGGTGCGCATGGTGAAATTGCGCTGTTTTTCCTGTGGAACCCGCACCGAGGTGATGCTCGGCGACCTCGAAACCAGGGAACTGCGCACACAGAAGTTCCTCAACCGCAATTGCAGAATCTGCCGCGGCGTGACCCGCCACGAAGTAATCGCCGGCGGCGGCGGGCATGTGGAAACCTCCCCGGGATTTGGCCTCGATTCGACCGACGACGAGGACGCACCCAGGCCGCGCGCGCTGATTATCGAAGACGACCCGGATGCGCGCGCAGTGCTGGCCAAAGCGCTGGCCGCGGCACATTTCGACGCCGTTTCCGTGGCCAACGGCCGCGAGGCCGTGCAGATTCTGGTGCGCGAGGACTTCGCGGTGATTCTCTCCGACGTCAACATGCCAGAACTCGACGGGAAGCAACTCTTCGAGTTCCTGGACAAGAACCTGCCGGAAGCGCGCAGCCGCGTGATTTTTGTGACCGGCGAGACGGGAAATCCCGCTACACTCGAATTTCTGGAAGCCAGCGGCCAGCCCTACCTTCCTAAGCCTGTCGAGCTGCCGTTGCTATTCGTGCTGCTGGAAGCGATTGCTGCCGGGGACGGCGGCGGGGCTTCGACTACCCAGTAAGGGTTTGCTAAACTGGGATTCCTGAGGCGCGGTACCCAAGCGGTTTAAGGGAGAGGTCTGCAAAACCTCCATGCGTGGGTTCGAATCCCACCCGCGCCTCCAGCACTCGCGACCAGGGAAATGACGTCCTGAGCGCGGTTCCTTTTGCGCAGGACAACACACAGGTGGCCTCAACCATTCCAAGTCTGGTGCGGACCATTGAGATGCGATGCAGAATTCCAAAGCTGCTGGCCGCCGCTCTGCTGATGTGCGCTGAGGCCTTTGCCCAGCAGACTTCCCAGCAACCCACCCCGGACCCGGATGCCAAAATCACGCGTGTGCGCATCGGCTACTCTGCCGGAATGTGCCAGGGCTATTGCGAGTCCACGACCACTGTCGAGCCAGGACTGATGCGCAGCATCTCGCGTTCCCTTTCTGACAAGAAGCACTACCCGGAGATGAAATCGGAGGCCGCCATCACCAAAGCAGATTGGGACGATTTGTTGCATTTTCTTGATGCGAAGGTGCTCGCAGCGTTTACCGGGCGCATCGGATGTCCCGGATGCGCGGACCAGCCGGTGCAGTGGGCCGAGGTGGAGTACAGCGACGGAACGAAGCTGACGGTGTCGTTCAACCGAGGCAGTGCGCCGCCGGAGATCGCCGCGCTGTTCACGAAGATTCAAAACATAATGACGAAACCCCTCCCAAACCCGAAGTCCAAGCCCGCGTCCAGCTTGCCCCACTCATAACCAAAGGACCCTGGAAGACGGCCGCACCTGCCTTACGTCTGAGACCTGGCCCTGTCGCTGGATCCCCTTACAAAATCCTCATGCCTCCATTACCCTTTTCTAACGCCTAACGGCCCATTCTGCTCTGTGCGCCCGGGCCGTCAGGCAATTCGGCAGGCCTGCGGGCCGGGAGGGCACAGTGCAAAGGAATCATCTGCGGGGATACCTGCGCGTTTCCTCCGTTTTTCTGGCCGCTTTGGCATTACCACACGGTATTTATGCTCAGCAAACCTCCGTCAAAGCTGGAGCCAACGATACCGGCGCCGCCGCTGAGAGCCCTAGCAAGACGGACTCCATGCTGCAAGAGCTCGAAGCAATGAAAGAGCGTATTACCGTGCTGGAGGCCGAGATTCGGCGGCTGAAGGCACACGAGTCCGCAGCGGCCGCCGGCGCCGGGACCGACACAGTTCTCACGACGCCGGCGGCCAGTGCTGCAACTCCTGCGGCAATTCAGGCCGCAAGCGCGGCACCAGCGGGTGCGGCCACGGTTGCCCCGACTCCAGATCCCCAGTCCTTCACCCCCGCCACGCAAACGAAGGAGGAACCTTTTAACTTTGCCGATTTCACCTGGCTCACGGGTAACAGTCGTCAGAAGGACTATCCGCTGAGCGGCAAGTACTTCACTCCCGAGGTGCGCGTGGACGTGGAGTACACGGAAGACTTCAATCATCCGAGCGACGATACCATAGGCGGCTCGAGCGAAATCTTCCGAGCCAACGAATTCCAGTTGACCCAGCTTGGCATCGGTGGCGACCTGCACGTAGACAATGTGCGCGGCAGGCTGCTCACGCAATTCGGGATGTACTCGGAGACCCAGCCGCGAAACGATGCCAGCCCGGCCCGCGGTCAATGGGACCTTGATGGCGCCTATCGCTACCTGGCCGAGGCCTACGGCGGGTATCACTTCGACGTGCTGCACGGAGTGAACGTGGATGCGGGAATCTTCATGTCTTACATTGGACTGTTCAGTTTCTACAATTACGACAACTGGGCGTACCAGCCCTCCTATGTCTCGTCAAACACCCCCTGGTTCTTCAACGGCGTGCGCATCCAGGTTTTCCCCACAAGGAAACTGAAGATTGAGCCGTGGTTTATCAACGGCTGGCAATCCTACGGGCAATTCAACAAGCGCCCCGGCCTGGGCGGCCAAATCCTGTGGCGGCCTTCCAACAGCGTGTCCATCGTCGGGAATCAATATGGAGTGGGCCGCGACACGCTCGGCGCTCCCAACCGCACGCGCTGGCACACGGACGACAGCATCCAGGTGAAGTACTACGACGTGCCCGACAATTGGATGGATAAGTCCGCGTTCACTGTCACCATCGACGCCGGATGCGAGAGCGGCAGCGGAGTGGCCTGCTTTGGAAATGGGAAGGACGGCGCGAAGAAGCAGAGTTTCCTCGGCTTCATGGTTTACGACCGGCTCTGGTTCCACAAGGATTTGTATGCATTCACTGTCGGCGGGGGAGCCATCGACAATCCGGGGCGTTACCTTGTGCTCCTGCCGCCCATCAATGGCGCGACGGCAGTCTCCGGGACGCCTTACTTCACGGAAAATCCGGGGGATCCTTTCAAAGCGTGGGATGTTTCCAGCACCTTCGATTACATGCCCAGCCAGTTCATTACTTTTCGGTGGGAGTTCAACCACCGCGCGTCCGACGTGCCCTATTTCTCCGGGCCGGGCGGAATCACGCCGCCGGGAGGCAATCAGGGCGCTCCGGGTTCTGAATTCTTCCTCCCGAGCGGCACGCTCTGGACTCCGGATCTGCGGAAGTACGAGAACCGGGCGACGTTTGCGATTATGGTCAAATTCTGAAGATTGCGGGGGCGATCAGGGCAGGGAATTCATGCAGCGCAGTCGGCTCGTGAAGGCGGAGACACGTTCGTCTGGGCAGCACTCAGTCCCATTTCCGCGTGCCGCGATTTGCGGGAAATTGGGTCAGCGACCCACCGCAGTTCTTATGGAGGGTCCCTCGGCGCTCCACACTTCGCGCCCGCTGGGATCGAACAGCCGGATCGAAGGACGGCCGGTTCGATCCACAATGAATTTCCCAAGCACGCTGCCCTGCTCGTTGACCAGCAGGAAGCTGCGCGCACGGATCTCGGCGGGTGTAGGAGGAGGAGCGTCAGCCCGAACGGGGACGGCGGCCAGGTAATGCGAGACGGCGCCGCCCACAAAGCCGGCTGCCAGGGCGAGCGCCAAGTTCAGTTTTTTCATGGAGGGGCCTCCTTGGGGAAATGATAGAAAAACGGCCCATCGAGGGCCAGTATTCTGAACTGGAATGCCATGAATTGTTTCAATGCATTGAATCAGTCACAGCTCTTCCCGCTGAGGCGGTCGGGCCTGTCCTCCCCTTGCGTTGCAGCGAAAAAGACTGCCGAGCGGCATCAGGTAGAATGATCCGAGGACGCGAACCTCGCGAGGCTTGACGAATGCCATGAACGTCCACGCAGCAATCCAATGTCTCGTCTTCATACTTCTGCTCACCGCGTTCGTGCGCCCGCTAGGCGGCTATCTGGAACGCGTCTTTGCCGGAAAGCCAACCTGGCTCGATCCTTTATGCCGCCCGATAGAGCGGTTGATTTACCGCCTTTGCGGCGTGGACCCTGCTTTAGAAATGTCCGCCGCGGAATACGGCGTCGCGTTTGTGTTCTTTGGCCTGGCAGGCACTGTTCTCCTCTACCTCATCCTCCGGCTGCAGCACGCGCTGCCCTACTTCTTCCCGCAGTACATGACTACACCCCTGAATCCTGACTTGGCCTGGAACACCGCAGTGAGTTTTGCAACCACCACGACGTGGCAGGCTTATGCGGGCGAATCTACGATGAGCTACGTGGCGCAGATGATCGGACTTGCCGCTCAGAATTTTCTGGCGGGTGCGGCAGGTTTGGCCGTGGGCGTGGCGTTTCTTCGTGGATTTGCGCGGGAGAAGAGCGAAACCCTGGGGAATTTCTGGGTGGATGTCACCCGCAGCCTGCTCTGGGTGTTGCTGCCGGCCTCGATTGTGGTGAGCCTGTTGCTGGTCGGGCAGGGTGTGCCCATGAACTGGCACACTTATTCCGTCGCGCACACCCTTGAAGGCGCCACGCAGGTGATCGCGCAAGGACCAGTTGCGGCGCTCGAGAGCATCAAGAATCTGGGCACCAACGGCGAAGGCTTCTTCAACGCCAACGGCGCGCATCCCTTCGAGAACCCGACGCCACTAGCGAACTTCATCGAAATGCTCGCGATTGCCGCGCTCCCTGCCGCCCTAACCAACACCTTCGGACGCATGGTGCACCAGCCACGTCAGGGCTGGCTGCTATTTGGCGTGATGCTGGCTTTGCTCTCCGCGGGCTTCTGGTTCTGCGGGCAGGCGGAAGCTGGCACAGGTCCTCCGCTGCCGCATTTGGACCACCGCGCGGGGAACATGGAGGGTAAAGAATTACGCTTTGGCGCTGCGGGCTCCGCCTTTACAGCAGTGGTCACTTCGAACCTGGCCACGGGTTCCACAAATGCCATGCACGACAGCTTCACGCCCGTGGGCGGCCTCGTTCCTCTGGTCAACATGCTTCTCGGTGAAGTGATTTTCGGCGGACTGGGCACGGGGATGTACAGCATCATTTTGGTTGCGCTGATTGCAGTCTTTCTGTCCGGCCTGATGATCGGCCGCACGCCCGAATACTTGGGCAAACGCG
>DASPSB010000153.1:0-7792 GCA_035624135.1 Candidatus Acidiferrales bacterium
AGCGCGCACCAGGCCAGCGTCCTCGATCACTTGGACGAAACGCAGTCCACCACGCTGATGGGGCTGGCCAAACACATGGGCGTCACACCTTCGACCATGTCTCTGACCATCGAGCGGCTCGTGCGCCGCGGTTACGTGCTGCGCTCCCGGCATTCCGGCGATCGCAGACGATTAGAACTCCGCCTGTCACCTGCCGGCGAGCGCATCCGGGAAGCTTCCTCCGTCCTCGAGCCGGCGCGCGTGCGATGGCTCCTTGCCGGAATGCGGCCGGATGAGCGCGAACAGGGGCTGCGCGGCCTGGCAATGCTGGCGCGAGCGGCGGATCGGCTGGTGGCGGAAAAAGGAAGCCGTATGGTCGGCCTGGACAGGCCGCGCCGGGCACGGAAGCGAGGTGCACCTTGAAATGGACACTCCTCATCGTCGGCGCGCTGGCGGCGATCTTCGCGCTAATGGCCGCAATCGGCGCGCTCTTGCCAAAAGACCACATGGCCTCGCAATCGGCAGCCTTCAAGAGCTCCCCCGCAATTCTCTGGTCGGCCCTGACGGACGTTTCCAAGTTTCCCCAATGGCGCAAAGATGTGAAGGAAGTTGTCCTGGCTCCCGGCGGAGATGCGCGCACCGGTTGGACCGAAGTGTGGACACACGGCGAACGCGTGCCCATCGAAGTAAAGGAATGGGCTCCGCCCTCGCGGCTGGTCACGCGCATCGCCGCGATGGATCTGCCCTTCGGTGGAACATGGACGTATGAATTGGCGCCGGTCGCCGGTGGAACGGGGCTGCGAATCACCGAGAACGGCGAAGTATACAACCCCGTCTTCCGTTTCCTCTCGCGGTTTGTCTTCGGCCACACGGCGACAATGCGAAACTACCTGCTCGCGCTGGGCGACCGGCTGGGCGAACGCGTCGAGGTGCGGGACTGATGGGCCAGGAAATCCAAACACGCGCACGGCTCGCCGGCCGGATCGTGAAAGGTAAAGCACAACTGGAAACCGATTACGTGCTCTTCCGCGGAGCCGGAAAAAAGGATTCCGCACCGCGCGTGAAAATTCCTTTCCGCGAAATTCGCACGCTCGACGCCGCAGAGGGCTGGCTCCGCATCCGCCACGCGGGCGGCACACTCGAAATCGAACTGGGCCCGCGCGCCGAGAAATGGGCGGACAAAATCCGTTTGCCGCGCAGCCTGCTGGAAAAACTCGGCGTGACGCCCGGTGCGGCAGTATCGCTGGTTGGCCATGCGGACGCGGAGTTTCGCGCCCAGCTCGCCGCACGCGGCTGCGCCATCGCGGACGGAACGCCTTCGCGTGGCGCCGCATTCATTTTCCTCGGCGCGGAGAGCCGCCAGGATTTATCGCGCGCAAAATCGCTGGCGGGCCGCCTGGCTCCCGCGGGAGCGCTCTGGATTGTCTATCCCAAGGGACAGAAACACATCACCGAAAACGACGTGATCGCGGCGGGACGCGCGACAGGGCTCAAAGATGTGAAGGTTGTGGGCTTTTCTCCGACGCACACCGCGCTGAAATTCGTCATCCCACTGGCGCGCCGATAAACTCCCGCTCTCGTCTAGGAGGCCAGTTCATAATAGGTGGAGCAAAGTGCAACGTGTTCGGCGGGATTCAATGGATTGAAGAGGACCAGGACCGTCATGCCTATCCTCAGACGGTCCGTAAGGTCAATGCATTTCCCCTGCAATTCCCGGCCTAGCTGGTCGGAATAGCGATAGCCAATCTCGTATCTGAACCCGGGATGGCGGCCCCAGATCGGTGACCGCGAGTAAACAAGGCCACTGGCCACCTCGCCCTCGGCAAGGAGACGGTGAGATCCCCGGCCTATTTTTGCCACGTAAAGCCGGTACAGCACAGCCAACAGTGTCAATGCCACGCAGGCAGGCCACACGTAAGTGGCCTCCAGTTTGGCAGTCAGGCCGTGCAGCCAATACAGCCAAACCAGGCACACGCTCGCATTCCCCAAGCTAACGAAGTACGCACTCAGCCGCAGCCGAACCGGGCGAGGGCGAGGCAGGGCACGGATTCGGTCGATTTCCTCTCCGAGGGGCGGAGCAGGTCCTGCGGAACCCATTCAAGCAAGTGTATCCTAATCGCACCTTCCGAAAACTCTCTCGCTGTCTGGCAACGCCAGTTGGCAAAACGATTCGCATTGTGCCGGCTGCCACGCACCGGTGTATCCTCAGATTTCGCGCGGGAATCGAAAGAGAAACGATGGCTGACCGGCCGAGCAACGAGCAACTGAACAAAATTCAGGACCGCTTCACGCGCACCGCGGAGGCCTTCGCCACCTATGTGCTCCAGAAGCGCGGCGCCGACGCCGACCGTCTCGCGGACATGGCCGAGCCGCTGGCCAGCGACCGCGTGCTCGACGCTGCCTGCGGGCCGGGAACCTACGCGCTCCGTTTTGCGCCTCGAGTGCGCGCCGTCGTCGGCCTCGATTACACGCCCGCCATGCTCGCCAAAGCCCGCGACACAGCACAAAAGATCGGCCTGACCAACCTCGCATTTTCCCGCGGCGATGTGACCGCCATTCCGTTTCGCACCGGCTCGTTTAACGTAGTCACCTGCGGCTTCAGCATTCACCACCTGCTCGACCCCCGCGCCGCCGTGCATGAGTTCGCGCGCATCCTGGCGCGCGGCGGCCGGCTCGCGCTCATGGACATCATCGTGGCTGAACCGGGCCGCGTCGAAGTGAACAACTGCATCGAGAAGGTCCGCGACAACTCGCACGTGCACACCCACACGCAGCCGGAATTGCTCAAATTGATCGAATCGGCGGGCCTGCGCCTGCGCACCGCCGAGCGCGTGGAATCGCCCCGCATGTTCAACCACTGGATGCACGTCGCCGGATTTGAGCCCGGCGATCCCACCTACGAGGAAACACGCCGTTTGATGGAAGCGACTTTCGAGGACGATTCCGCAGGCTTCCATCCCGAGAAGCCGGCCGCCCCCGGCGCCGATTTCGAATACACCCAGACGATCCTCTATCTCATCGGCGAACGGTAGCCTGCCTGTCCTGCGATCGGGCGCCGGCAATTGTAGACAGTGCCTCGAAGCTCGCAGAGAAGACGCGGGGGCTATCTACATTCCGCGAGAGGAATGGATCGTCTCAAAAATCTCCGTGAGATCGCGAAAGCTCACCGCCTCCGCCGCGAACGAGAACGTGCCGCGTTCGCGCATCTCCTTCGCCGCGCGCAGAAATGCGCCATAGGCGGCCCGCGTCAGCAGGCTGCCCACGCTGATTCGTTTCACCCCAATCTCCGCCAGGTCCGCCACCGAAAAATGCGGCACGGCCAGCACGTTTACCGGACGGTTCACCGAGCGCACCAGCGCCGCGATGTCCTCTTTCGAGGTCAGTCCCGGCGCGTAGAGCACGTCGGCACCGGCAGCCTGATACGCCTGCAGGCGCGCGATCGTGTCCTTCAGGTCCGGCCTGCCCACCAGATAATTTTCCGTTCGCGCCGTCAGGGTGAATCGAAACGGAAGCCCGTGCGCCGCCTCCGCCGCCGCGCGGACCCGCTCCACCGCATGCGACATCTCGTACACCGTCGTCGGCGAGTGGCGCGGCATGTCTTCGATTGACGCTCCCGCCAGCCCGGCCTTCGCCGCCAGCCGGATGGTTTCCGCCGCGGCCTCGGACGAGTCTCCAAAGCAATTTTCGAGGTCCGCGCTCACCGGCAGGTCCGTGGCGGAAGCGATCTCCGCAGCGTGCGCCAGCGATTCGTCCCGGCCGATGGCGTTGTCGATCTGTCCCGCGGAAAAGGCGTAGCCCGCGCTCGTGGTTGCCAGCGCTTCAAACCCCGAATGTGCCAGCAGCCGCGCGGTCCCGATGTCCCATGGGTTGGGAATCAGGAACGCGCCCGCGCGCGCGTGCAGCGCGGCAAACGCCGCGCCCTTTTCCGCCTGTGTACGCATGTCTCCCCTCACATCGCGGCCGGCAGCAGGAAGCATTCATCCACCACCTCAACGAAATTGCGCTCTTCGCGGAGAATCAGCCGCCGGGCCTGCGCCATCTGGAAGTTATCACGTCCCTCCGCATCCGCTTTGATGCGCGTCCGGTAGGCCTCGTAAGCCGCCAGGCTGTCGAATACAATCACGCCCCAGGCCACATCATTGGTCCCCTCGTGAGGCAGAAAGTACCCTACCAGGTGGCCGCCGCACCGCGGAATGATGCGGCCCCAGTTCTCCGCGTACTTCCGGAACGCTTCCCGCTGGAATGGATCGATCTGGTAGCGAATCACGCAGGCAATCTTCACGGTCTACCTCCTGGCAGCAGGATGGCGATTGCCAGGAGCGCACGCTTCGTCTATCATCAAAGTGTGAATGTCCACGAACATCCTGACGCTGCCGTCGCCGGGATCGCTGCCGCCATCGGCCACCGTTCCCGCGCTCGCATGCTCTATTGCCTCTCGGACGGCCTGGCGCGCACCGCAACCGAGCTGGCCATGGCCGCGGAAGTCACTCCCGGGACGGCGAGCGTCCACTTGCAGCGGCTCGAGGCGCAGCGATTGGTCAAGGTCTCCGCGCAGGGACGCCACCGCTACTACAGCCTTGAAGGCCGCCACGTAGCGGCGGTGCTGGAAGCGCTGAGCGTGCTCGCCGGCGGGGGTCGCCATCCATTCACGCCGAACACCCCGAACCGACTTCGAGCCGCGCGCACTTGCTACGATCACATTGCAGGCGCGCTCGGCGTCGGCCTGCACGACCGCTTGCGGGCGCTCGGCTGGCTCTCCCTCAAATCGCGCGCGAAGCAGGATTACGACCTCACGCCCGCGGGTGTGAAGTCCTTCGCGGATCTGGGCATTGACGTCGATGCCGCTCGCGCGCTGCGACGCCGTTTCGCTTACGGCTGCCTCGATTGGAGCGAGCGCCGCCCGCACGTCGCCGGCGCCATCGGCGCCGCTTTGCTCGGCGTCGCCCTGAAGCGCAAATGGGTGGTGCAGGACCTCGATAGCCGCGCGCTCACCGTTACGCGCGCCGGCCGCCGCGAGATGCTCTCTCGCTTCGGTCTTCAAGAGTAGGGCGTTCCGCCAGCACTGACGCTTGCTCCGTTCCAATCCGCCGCGCTACCGTAGCGTCTTTCCATGGCCTTCCGCTTCGAAGTTTTGAAAACCGATCCATCCGGCGCGCGCCTCGGCCGCCTGGAAACGCCCCACGGCGTGATCGACACTCCCGCCTTTCTGCCCATCGGCACGGCTGGAACGGTGAAGGGACTCACCCAGGGTCAGCTGGAAGAGCTGGGCGCGCAGATTCTCCTCGCCAACACCTACCATCTCTATCTTCGTCCCGGACACGAACGAATTCGCGCCCTCGGCGGCCTGCACGGGTTCATGTCCTGGCCGCGCGCGATCCTCACCGATTCGGGCGGCTATCAGGTGTTCAGCCTCGCCGAACTGCGAAAGGTCAGCGATGAGGGCGTCACCTTCCGCTCGCATCTGGACGGCTCCGAACATTTCTTCTCGCCCGAGCACGCTCTCGAAGTGGAGATGGCGCTGGGCGCCGACCTCATCATGGTGCTCGACGAATGTATCGCCCTTCCCGCCGAAGAAGCTGCGACGCGCGCAGCGGCCGAGCGCACACTCGAATGGGCCCGCCGTTCGCGCGCCTATTTCGCGGAGCATGGCGATGCCGTGCGGCAAATGCTCTTCGCCATCGTGCAGGGCGGCGCTTCCGCGGCCATCCGCCACGAAAATGCGGAGGCCCTCGTGGCCCTTGATTTTCCCGGATACGCGGTCGGTGGCCTGGCCGTGGGCGAGCCGCACCAGACCACCTGCGCTATGGCCGAAGTGGTCACCCGGATTCTGCCCGCCGACCGTCCGCGCTACCTGATGGGCGTGGGCAAACCCGAGGACCTCGCTGACTACGTGATGCGCGGGGTGGACCTGATGGATTGCGTGCTGCCCACGCGCAACGCGCGCAACGGCTGGCTCTACACCAGCCGGGGCCGCCTGGTCATCCGCAGCGCGCGTTATGCCGGCGACCCGCGCCCGCCCGATCCGGACTGCTCCTGTCCGGTCTGCCGCCGTTACTCGCGCGCCTATCTGCGCCACTTGTTTCTCGCCGGAGAAATTCTTTCTTCCATCCTGAACACCCTCCATAATGTCCACTTTTACCTTGACATCATGCGCAAAATTCGTGAGGCTATTGAGTTTGGGATGTTGCCGAGATTCCGCGCAGAGATGCGCGCTCGCTTCGAAAGCGGCCCAGACCAGGAGCTCTCCGGGGGCGGAGATCGCTAGGCCGGTTCCGGGCATCGACGAGTAAGGGGAGACGTTGGCGAAAGGTTCTTTCCGCAGAGGGAGTCCTTTCCGTTCTTCCGGAAGGTTCGCAAGGCAGTAGATGGCCGTATCACCGAATCTCGCCGTGTCTCTCGTGCTGGCGCAGGCCAGCCAACCGGGCGGGAGTTCGTTTGTTCAGCTTCTGACCCTTTGGATCCCGATTCTTCTGATTTTCTATCTCCTGCTGTACGTCCCTCAGCAGCGGCAGCGGAAGCGGACTCAGCAGATGCAGAGCGCCCTGAAGGCCGGCGACAAAGTGATCATGACCTGCGGCATTTACGGCACGGTCGTGGGCGTGGAAGACAACGCCGTGCAGCTCCGCATCGCGGAGCAGACGAAAATCCGCGTGTCGCGCCAGTCCATCGCCGAGATCCAGGCCGAGCCCAAGGAGAGTTAGCGCGCCCGAATGAAAATGAACGTCCGAGTTCGCGCCATCCTGATCGCCCTGGTCATCCTTCTGTGCATTTACGGATTGTTCGGCCTGCCTGCGTTTCCTACCTCGTTCGCCAAGGTGAAGAGCAATTTTACGGACCGCATCCGCCTGGGGCTGGACTTGAAGGGCGGCACGCATCTGATTCTCCAGGTGCAGAGCGAGGAGGCCGTCAAGCAGTTCACCGACCAGACGCTGGACCGCCTGCGCAAGCAGCTCGCCGATGAGGGCATCCACGCCGAGGAGATCCGCGAGCCGGACGACCAGCACATCAACGTGGTGAACGTGAACACGGATCAGACCGCGCGCTTCCAGGACATCATCCGCAGCGGCTACCAGGATTGGGAACTCGCACCCATGGCCGGTCAGGCTTCCGGGTACATGTTGAGCCTGCGCGCCACCTCGATCTCTGCCATCCGCACGGACACGCTTCGCCAGAGCGTCGAGACCATCCGCCGCCGCATCGACCAGCTCGGACTCACCGAGCCGGTGGTGAGCGAATATACGCGCGGGCAGGACGAGATTCTCGTTCAGCTCCCCGGCGAAAGCGACCCCACGCAGGCCAAGAGGGTCATCCAGCTCGGCGGACAGCTCGAACTTCGCCTCGTCACGGGAAGCCGCACGTACTCATCGCCCGCGGATGCGTACAGTGCTCAACCCAACGGCCTGTTGCCCCCCGACACGGAATTGCTGCCCGGGCGCGAGGAGCGGCTCCCCGGCCAATCCGGCGGAGCCGCCGACGTGTACTACCTGATAAACCGATACGCTCCCGTTACCGGCCGCGACGTGCGCAGCGCGAAGGCCGTGCCCAGCTCGGATTATCCGGGAGGCTATGAAGTCAGCTTCACGCTTTCCAACGCGGCCGCGAAGCGTTTCGGCGAATTCACGGAGGCCAACCTGCAGCGCCAAATGGCCATCGTACTGGACCACAAGGTGAACACGGCTCCCGTGATCCAATCCCGAATCGAGGACCAGGGCAGAATCACCGGCCGGTTCGGCCTTCAAGAAGCAAACGAGCTCGCGCTCGCGTTGCGCTCGGGCTCACTGCCCGCTTCCATCAAGTATCTGGAAGAACGCAC
>DASPSB010000180.1:0-9509 GCA_035624135.1 Candidatus Acidiferrales bacterium
TCACCGGGCTTTTTGAGCCATTTGGTGATGGTGCCTTCAAAAATGGATTCGCCCATCTGGGGCATGATGACGTCGGTCGGCATGGCGCTCACCTCACAATCGGAAATCCTAGTAGCGCGCGAGCTCGCGCGCTGCTGTGACCACATCTTTCATCTGCGGCAGAAAACGCTCCTCAAGCGGCGGTGAATAGGGCACCGGCGTATCGAGCGCAGTGACGCGGCGGACGGGCGCGTCGAGATCGTCGAACGCATTCTCGAAAACGACGGCGGCGATTTCGCTGGCGACGCCGCCGAAGCGCGTGTCCTCGTGGACGACAAGGAGGCGATTGGTTTTCCGGACGGAGGCGAGGATGGCGTCCGTATCCAGCGGCTGGATGGTGCGCAGATCCAGCACCTCGGCTTCGATGCCTTCCTTGGCCAGCTCGGCGGCGGCGTCCATCACGGTGTGGGCCATAGCTGCATACGTGACGATGCTGAGGTCGCGCCCTTCGCGGCGAACGGCGGCTTTGCCGATGGGCACAGTGTAGTCGCCCTCCGGAATCTCGTCCTTGATGCGGCGGTAGAGAAACTTGTGCTCGAAAAAGAGCACGGGATTGTTGTCGCGAATCGCGGACTTCATCAGGCCCTTGGCGTCGTAGGGGGTCGAGGGATAGATAACCTTGAGGCCGGGCGTGTGCGCGAAATACATTTCCGGATTTTGGGAATGGAACGGGCCGCCATGCACGCCTCCGCCGGAAGGCGCGCGGACGACCATGGGCACGGGCGCACCCCAGAGATAGAACGACTTGGCAACGAAGTTGGTGAGCTGGTTGAAACAGCAGGCGATAAAATCGACGAATTGCAGCTCGCACACCGGCCGCAGGCCGAGGTAACTCATGCCGCAGGCGGCGCCGATGATGGCCGTCTCGCTGATGGGCGTGTCGATGACGCGCTCCCCGCCGAATCGTTCGAGGAGGCCGGCGGTGACTTTGAACGCGCCGCCATAAACGCCGATGTCTTCGCCGATGCAGACGACCGCGGGGTCGCGCTCCATCTCTTCGAAGAGCGCCTGGCGAATCGCTTCGAGCAGGGTGGTCTGGGCCACGGCTATTTCCTTCCTCGCGCAGGTTTGGGAGGACTCTTGGCAGGGCGCGCACGGCCGGAATCACTGCCGTCTCGGCCGGGTGATTGGGGCACGACATGTCGTGCCCCTACGGAAGCGGGATCTTTCAGGGCATCCTGCCGAAACTCGCCATCACCGCGCACACCCCACTCGGATTTAACCGAAGAGCGCGGCGGAGTGACTTCGGCTACAGGGCGCTTCCATTGCGGCTCGATGGGCAAAGGTCCCTCGTGGTAGATGGGAGTGTCGGCGAGTTCGGCCGGCGGAAACGGGGAGTTCTCGGCGAAGGCGAGATCTTCCTGGACCACTGCATTGATGCCGGCGAGGATTTCGGCCTTCTTTTTTGCGGTGAGCACGCCGGCTGTGGTCAGCCGCTTTTCGTAGCTGTCGATGGGGTCGCGGCGCTTCCAATAGTCGAACATTTCCTTGGGGACGTATTCGGCAGGGTCGTGCTGGGCGTGGCCGCGCATGCGCATGGTCTTGGCTTCGATCACGACGGGGCCCTGGCCGGCGCGGCAGAGCGCCACAGCTTCGCGGGCAGTGGTGAAAACGGCTTCCACGTCGTTGCCGTCCACAATGAAGGCGCGGCAGCCGTAGGCTTTGGCGCGGTCGGCGAGATGTTCAATGGGAACCTGGCGGCTGACGGGAGTCGAATAGGCCCACTGGTTGTTTTCGATGACGAGCAGAAGCGCGGCGCGTTGCTGCGCGGCGAGGTTGAGTCCTTCGTGAAAGGCTCCGGTGGAGGTGCCGCCGTCTCCGATCCAGGTGAGCGCCACGACGTTCTGGCCCAGGTAGCGGCCGGCCATGGCCACCCCGGTCATCACGGGAATGAGGTCACCGAGCATGGAGATGGGCGAGATGATGTGGAGATTTTTCAGGTCGCCGAAATGGCTGGTGCCGTCTTTGCCGAGCGTGGGCGAAGTGTAGCGCGCCATGTGCTGCGTGAAGATGTCGCGCGGGGGGACGCCCTTGACCAGCAGGCCGCCGATGTTGCGGATCATGGGGGCGATCCAGTCGCGCTTTTCGAGGGCGTAGGTAGTGCCCACAGAGATGGCTTCCTGGCCGAGGCTGGAGTAGAGGCCGCCGACGATTTTGTTCTGGCGGAAGAGCTTGGTCATCGTGTCTTCCACGATGCGGTCGAGCAGCATGTAGCGGTAGAGATCGAGTTGCTGATCGGAGGTCACGGCTGCACTCGCGTGGGTCACGAAATCCTCAGATCTATACGCCGCTGTGGGATGCCCCCACGGGAATGGCCGCAGTTTCCAGGGGCTCCTCAGGGTGCATTTTTTCCAGCCGGGCCGCCAGCTCTGCGGCGGGGATTGCTTCGAACGTGAGAGCGAACACTCCGGCCATGCTTTGCGCCAGGGACTGCGCTGCGGCGCGGAAATCCAGGGCGCGCGCCAGAATCCGCTCGAGCGAGGTGGCGCGGCAGCCGGCAATGCCGCACGGCACGATCAAATCGAAATAGCGCAGATCGGTCGAGACATTCCAGGCCAGCCCGTGCGAAGTCACCCAGCGGCTCACGTGCACGCCGATGGCGCCGAGCTTCGCCGGGGGAAATCCGGGAGGCAGATCGCCGTGTTGGACCCACACGCCCGTCTTGCCGTGCCAGTTGGGCACGAGCGTTTCCGCGGGAACGCCCATTTCGATGGAGGCGGCGATCATGGCATCTTCCAGGCGGCGGACGAACCAGACGAGATCGCGGCGGTGGCCGGAGAGATCGAGGATGGGATAGGCGACGAGCTGGCCGGGGCCGTGATAGGTGACGTCGCCGCCGCGGCGCGTGTCGAAAAACTCGACGCCCATCTGCCGGAGCACATGCTCAGAGCCGAGCAAATGCTCGCGGCGCCCGTTGCGTCCCTGAGTGATGACGTGGGGATGCTGGCAGAGCAGGAGCACGTCGGGCACCGCATCGGCCTTTCGCGCGGCGACGATGCGATATTGCAAATCGAGCGACTGGGCGTAGGGAATCAGGCCCAAATGGACGAGCCAGGCGGGATGGCGCGCGGGCGCAGTCATCGGGATTCCTCGGAAGGCAGAGGATTACGCATTGATGGTCATTCCTCGAACCGCATTGAATCCATCGGCGAGCGCTTCCCATAGCGTGGGGTGCGCGTGAATCATGGCCATCATGTCGTCCACGGTGGCCTCGAGCTGGAGGGCGGTGACGGCCTCGGCGATGATCTCCGTGGCCAGCGGGCCGATGATGTGCACTCCCAGAATTTCGCCGTATTTCTCGTCAGCCACGACCTTCACGAAGCCTTCATGAGCGCCGAGGATAGTGGCTTTGCTGTTGCCAAGAAATGGAAACTTGCCCACCTTCACTTTGAAGCCGGCGTCGCGCGCAGCGCGCTCGGTCAGGCCGATCGAACCGATCTGCGGCTCGCAGTAAGTGCAGCTGGGGATACGGGTTCGGTCAATGGGCTGCACGGGTTTTCCGGCCATGTGGGTGACGGCGACGATACCTTCCATCGAAGCCGCGTGCGCGAGCTGGGGCATGCCGGCCACGATATCGCCGATGGCGTAGAGATGCGGCTCGTCTGTTTCCATGTGCTTGTTGACGTGCAGAAAACCGCGCTCGACGCGGACACGGGTTTTTTCCAGGTTGATGCCTTCGGTAACGGGACGGCGACCAACAGCCATCAGGATTTTTTCGGTGGCCAGGGACTGGCTTTTTCCGTCTTTGTCGGTGTAGGTGACGGCTGCGCCCTTCGAGTCTTTCTTGACGGACGCGACGTTTGCGCCCGTCTCGAGCTGAATACCGCGCTTCTTGAAGGCTTTGGCGAGTTCGGCGGAAACCTCTTCATCTTCGAACGGCACGATGCGAGGAAGCATCTCGAGCAGCGTAATCTGCGTGCCGAAACTGTTATAGACGGAGGCGAATTCGGAGCCCACTGCTCCGGAACCAACCACGACCATCGATTTGGGAATCGCGGGGAGGGAGAGGATTTCGCGGTTGGTGAGCACGACTTTGCCGTCGATCTCGACTCCAGGCAGCGAGCGCGCATCGCTACCCGTGGCCAGCAGGATGTTAGTGGCTTCGATTTCCGTGGTCTTGCCGTCTTTTTCCACGGACACGCGACCGGGCCCGGCCAGGCGGCCGAAACCCTGCACCCGCTCCACTTTGTTTTTCTTGAACAGGAACTCGATGCCCTTGGAATGTTTGGTAATGATTTTGTCTTTGCGGGCCAGGATGGCGGGCCAGTTGATTTTGACGTCCTTGACCTCGAAGCCGAATTCTTCGGCGCGCTTGAAGTGCTCGTAGATTTCTGCATGGTACAGGAGGACTTTGGTGGGGATACAACCGATCAGGAGGCAGGTGCCGCCGAGCGGCGGGTCTTTTTCGACGACCACGGTCTTGAGGCCCAGATGCCCGGCGCGAATCGCCGCCACATACCCACCCGGACCGCTGCCGATGATTGCCAGGTCGTATTTGGCCAAACCGCGCCTCCCCGAAACGTCAGAGCTCGTGGCCGTGGGCAGGAAAACGCAGCTCGCGCGCCACTGCGCCGCGAAATGATGCACACAGGAATGGCCAGTCTATCAGCCCGGCCGCGCGGCCCGCAACCGGGCTACTCGCCCTTGGCAGTCGGATAGCCTTTGGCGACCCAGTTTGTGCCGAAATTATCGTCGATACGGAGGACCTTGACCTGCCTGAAGCCCATTTCGCGAAGGGCATCATAGGCCGGCTTCACATTGGGGCAACGGATCCAGGGACAACAGCCACAGTAAATCACGATGGGTTTGGACCGGGACAGCGAGGAAACTCGCTGGCGCAATTGCCGGAGGCCGTCTTCCTTCGACGCCGGCCCGAGGTATTCCGCCCCGGGGATGTGCGCTTCTTTGTAGAGAAAACGAAAGCCGACCTGGAATACCAGCGGTCTTTCGTCTGGGGCAGAGGCGAGGAGGCGGGCGAGTTCTTGGGGTTCCATTATCGCCGCGGCGGGGACAGGCGGTTTCGGCGCTTCAGCCTGCAACTTTGCGGCTGGGGGCAAGCTGTTTGCCGGCTCGGCTGCGTGCGACCATCCCATGCCAATCCACACCAGAGTTACCGGCGCGAGAGCCAGAAGAACGGCGCGCGGGTTGGGCGCGATTCTCATGGGCGGTGACAAATTTAATCCGAGTGGTTGTAGCGGTCAAAGTGGCGGAATCGATGCGGGAGTGAACCGGGCGGGGCGCTCGCGCATCTGATTGCAGTTGAAAATGGGCGACCATCCGGTTTGACACTGGAAAAAGTTGCCTGTAAGCTATGGGTTTTTGCAGGCGAGGTTGTTGTCGCCCGTAAGGCCGCGGATGGAAAAGAAACGTCTCGAGTACTACCGCAAGAAGCTCCAAGCTCGGCGCGACGAGCTGATGAAGTCCATTGCCCGGACGGAAGAGGCCGGCCGCCAGGCGGATGAGGATACGACTGTAGACCTGGCGGATAAGGCAGCGAATTCCTACACCAAGGAATTTCTCTTCGGACAGACGGACACGGACCGGACCACTCTGCAACTCATTGATGCGGCGCTGGCGCGCATGAAGGAGGGCTCCTACGGGCTGTGCGCCAGTTGCGAGAATGAAATCCAGGTGAAACGCCTCGAGGCGGTGCCCTGGACGAAGCATTGCCTAGCCTGCCAGGAAAAGCAGGAAAAGGGAATGCTGTAAGGTTCGCAGTTCGAATCCGCAAGCCTCGGGACCAAAATCGAAAAACGGCAACGGTAAGGTCGCGTCGTCCCCGGCCTGCGGCGCGCGTGGTCCACTACTGCAGTTCGCTTTCTCCCGGCACTTCTCGGTACCGTCCATTTGTGCTAAATAGGCTTCCGCTTTCTTTTCAGGCGGAAGAACATGGGCGAACGATGGCCGGCGCGGATGGCCGGAGCCGTGCGTGGGATCCTGCGCGAGGCGGCCGGAGGGCTGGTGGCCCTGTGCTTTCCGGACGACTGCCGCGTGTGTGCCCGTCTGCTGGAGGATCCTTCGCGCTTGCCCATCTGCGTGGCGTGTCTCAGCTCGTTCCGCGTGATTGCCGCGCCATTCTGCGGAACGTGCGGGCGGCCAATGGTGGCCGGGGCACACGTGGGCGCGGCTGGCCCGGTGTGCGCGCTCTGCAGACGGGGGGTCTACTCGTTTCAGCTCGCACGGAGCTTCGCCGCCTACGATGACGCCCTGCTGCGCGCCATCACTCTCCTGAAACACGAAGCCATACGGCCACTGGCGAATTGGCTGGGCCATCGGCTGGCAGAGGTGGCACGTGGCGATCCGGCTGTTGCGAAGGCGGATTTGGTTGTTCCCGTGCCTCTCCATCCCGAGCGGCAGCGGGAACGGGGCTTCAATCAGGCGGAGTTGCTGGCGAAGGCTGTGGCCTCGCGGCTGAATCTGCCGATGGAGGCCCGGGCATTGGAGCGCCGGAAGCCTCGGCCTCCCAAACTGAAGCTCTCACGGCACGAACGGTGGGAGGCGGCGCGTGGCGCGTACGCGCCTGTAACCGGAAGGCAATTTGACAACCGGCGGGTGTTGCTGGTAGATGATGTTTTTACCACCGGCGCGACGCTCGATGCATGCGCAAGAGCGCTGCAGGCCGCCGGGGCCAAGCACGTGACGGCCCTGACAGTGGCCCGGGTGGTGGATGCATGGGCCGGAAGCCCGCCCTAGTTCAGGCGAGCGGTGACTCCGGCAGCGAGGACCTGCGCTTGGCCTTCGGCGTGCATCTAAACTGAGTATGAGGCCGTACCGCTACAAGCCGCTCTCGAGGCTGCCCCAAGGCACTGGGGAGCCGCGCGCACGTCTGCGTCCCTCCCCTCTTCCTGGAGCGGTCCCGGAGCCGGTTCCTTCGCGGCGATCCGTCCTGCAAGAACCGGTGCTCGTCCTGAACTCCACCTACGAACCGATTCATGTGACCGCCGTGCGGCGGGCGCTGGTGCTGATGCTGAAGGGCGTGGCGCAGATGGAGGAGACCGGGCCGGCGCGGGTTCATTCGGCGCGCGAAGCGCTCCCGGTGCCTTCCGTAATCCGGCTGCTGACGTACCGGCACATTCCGCAGCAGACGCGGGCTCTCTCGCGGAAAAATATCCTGCTGCGCGACCGTTACACGTGCCAGTTTTGCGGGAAGCAATTCTCTTCCTCGGACCTCACACTGGACCACGTAATGCCGCGCTCCCGCGGCGGGCCGACTTCGTGGGAAAACCTGGTGGCCTGCTGCTACGAGTGCAACAACCGGAAGGGTGATCGCACGCCGGAGGAGGCGGGAATTCAGCTGGAGCGGCGCCCGCGGCCGTTCACGCTGCACACGTCGCGGCAGTTGATGCGCTTGATGGGCCGCCACGACGAGAAGTGGCGCAAATACCTCTTCTACTAAACCTTGCCGGCAACCGGAAAGGTTTGAAAAATAACTGGCAACTTTTTCGGGATTCGTGCATCCTAATAACCAAGTACCACCCAAGACCACCCCGGGAAGCAGCGTTGGCTCCGCCAAGGCTGCTTCTTTTTTTGTGGCGGCTTTTTCCGCGTGGTTCGCGCGGCAGTCCCCGTAGCAGTGCGGCTCGCCGGCCTCCATCGCAAGCACCGAACCCTAGCTCGGGCGCTCCTGGCGGAAGAGGATGCGGACGCCCTTGCGCCATTCCTCGTTCAGGCCCACGCGTACGACTTCCACATCTTTCGAGACGAATCGCAGCAGTGTGTCCGTAGAGGGATGGAAGCGCAGGCCCGGAGCGACCAGATAGAGCAGCGGCGGGCGATCCGCGAGTGGCAAGCCCGCAAAATAGCCGAGTGCTTCCAAATCGCCCTGCTCACGGTGCCAGCGCACACGAAGCCAATAGTCGAGAGCCTGCGGCACGAGCTGCAGGTCCTCGTCCACCTTTAATTCCAGGACGACAAGGCGGCCGTCGCGCGTGGCACCGAGCACATCGAGTACGGCGCGGTCCGTAAACGAAAACGCGGGGACCTGAGAATAGACAAAACGAGAGTCCATGCGCGGCTCGATGCGCGTGGGATCTTCGAGGATCAAACTTTCCAGCCATCGCTCGGCCTGGGCGCGATAGAGCGGATGACGTGCGTCTGGCGAATCGGGCTGGCGATAGCGGCGGAGCTCATCGAGCCGCCTAGCGACAAGCTCAGGCTTCGCGCCCGCGAGGACGAGTTCCCCGGAATCGCCAGCGACGCGCACGAGTCCGGCTTCGTAGCGCGCGAGTTCGAGGCCACGAAATCGCCAGGAAACGGCGCGTGTGCCGGGGATGACGACGGTATCGAGTCCGCAGCCTCGCGATTCCCGTTCTCCGAGGCCGAACGGCTGTCCGGCGCGGTCCGCCTCGGCGCGGAGGCGCTCCACTTCCCGGCGGGGGACGAGATGGGATTCCAGGTTGCCGGAATCGCGCGGGTCGATGCGATGGACGCGCGCGCGTGCCCAGTCGAATTCGTAGATCTCGATAGGCAGATCGCGAGACAAAGCCTGCAAGCGATGGCAGGTAACTGCACTGCGGCCCTCGGGAAGAAACAGGCGGATGCCGGCGACGCGCTTTTGCGGACTATGCTCGCGCGTGTGGTCGAGCCAGAGAAGAGCGCAAACCAAAGCGGCATCTGTGGATGCTGCAGTCTCCCCGGGCGGCACACCCACTACGACGTGCACGGAGCTTCCCCGTCCTTGCACTCCACGGGCGTAATTGCCGGAAAGAGAGCGCTTCAAATCCGGTGAGGTAGTGAGCGAGAGGACGTCTTCGTCGGGAAACTGGCCGGCCAAGAGTTCGCGAAATGGGGCGCGAAATTGTTCGCGCGTAATACGGCCGGGATCGAGCTGAACCTCGCGGGAGCGAAATTCCAGGCGGCCGGGGCGCTTCTTGCCGAACTTCTGCACGGCAAGCTCGAGGCGGTCCTCGGACTGCGCCAGCACGGCCTCGATGCGGCGGACGAGAGTGGCGTCGCGAGACCACAAATTAAGAAGAAGATGGCTGCCCTGCCCGCGGATCTCCGATTCAGGATCGATAAGGCCAGCCAACAATTCGCCGTCCTCGCGAACCTCGACCTGCCCTCGTTCGCGCAGGCCGGCGAGCCAACGACGGAGTTCTGCGGCGGAGGGCAGCGGCGCAGGGTCAGTCGTTTTCACAGCAGTTCACTGGAGATCGAGGCCGGTGATGCGGATCGACGGAGGCTGATGATTCCAGCCCGAAGGAACATGCTCGAAAGTGAGCTGGAAATCGCGCTCGTGGGCGGGAGAGAGAGGCGGTGTGCCGGGAGGGAAAATGCGAACGGTATCGCGCAGGACCAGTTGATTGACTAAATCGTGAAATTCGACGGTGACCTCGATGGCGCGAACCGGGCGATTGCCGGTGTTGGACACGGTACCGACAACGTAGGTGAATTCCTGATTGAGCATGTTGGAAGCCTGGGTGAGCTGCAGGTTGGAAAAATGGATCTGCGCGGCATAGGCCTGCTCGGTG
>DASPSB010000216.1:0-3201 GCA_035624135.1 Candidatus Acidiferrales bacterium
ATGTCTCCTACTCGCTGCTCAGGCGTTATCTGGACGAACAACTTCAGAAATAAGATGCGGCGCTACTCTCCAGCCTGGTGGGCGATTACGGCGGGACGGATCCTGCTGGGCGGAGTGTTCGTGTACGCCGCCTACACCAAACTGCGAACGTCCTTTCTGCAGTTCGCGATGTCCATAGACGCATACAAGGTGATGCCGGAATGGATGGCGGTGGGGGCGGCACACGTTCTGCCCTGGGTCGAACTGGCGCTCGGCGTCGCCTTGATCGCGGGAATCTGGCTGCGCTTCACGTCCACGGCTGCGACGGCCCTGCTGGCCGTATTTTTCACTGCCATGGTGCATGCCTATCAGCCGGAGGCGAAGGAAGGACAGATCAGTTGCGGGTGTTTCGGCCTGGGGGAGCCCATTAGCAGCCGGACATTGATGCGCGATGGGGCTCTGCTGGCGCTTTCCGCTGCATTGATGGTGGCTGTATATTGCGTGGCGCGACGCAGCCGTCTTGGCAACGTGCCCGCCGTCCCGGCGGGGAACCCGGTCGCGCCGTGATCCTGACGTGAAAACCCTGGAAGAGTATCTGGAGCTGGCGGAAGAGGCGCACGGGCATCTCTGCGCAGGGCAGGTGCTCGGGGTGCGGCTCGCCATGTTGGGAATGCGCGAACTCGGGATTGAGGACCCCATCAAAGAACGAAAGCGATTGGTCACCTATGTGGAAATCGACCGCTGCGTGACCGATGCGGTAGCCCTGGTGGCTAATTGCCGCCTCGGCAAACGAAGCCTGAAGTTTTTCGACTGGGGAAAAGTTGCGGCGACGTTTGTAGATTTGAATACCGGCCGCGGAGTCCGGGTGGCGGCGAAAGAATCCTCCAAGCAGCGGGCGCGGGAGATGTTTCCGGAGATGGAGAAGGAAGCCGGGCAGCAGAAGGCCTATGCAGTGCTGCCGGATGGCGAGCTTTTTGAGACGGCTTGGTGCACGGTGGATGTGCCTCCCGAGGATTTGCCGGGGTTCAGGGGCCCGCGAGTGGTGTGCTCGGCCTGCGGTGAAGGGATTAATTTCAAGCGCGAAGTTGTGGTCGGCGGGCGCACCTTGTGCCGGGCGTGCGCCGGTGCGCGTTACTACCACCCGGCAAAGTAAGGACGGCGTTTCTGCCTGCCAGCAAGTCCTGAATACACTTCGGAGACTCATCAGCCGAGCCTGACAAGGAAAGGAAGGCTTGCCGCTCGGCAGACAGTCCTGCCAGCGCCTTGCCCGCGCTACAATGCCGCGGCGAAACGGAGGGAGTGCATGTTCCTGCGAATCGGACACAGCAAAATGTTGCGCGGCATCTTGGCGGCGGGCGCGCTGGCAGCCATCGCTCTCGCTGCGTACCGACTGCCGGCGCAGACGGCGCAGAAAGAGCTGACCGTGGAGGCTATATTCGGGTCGCGGGCGCTGCTGGGAGCGCAACTTCGGGCGCTGGCGTGGAGTCCGGACGGTTCGCTGCTCACGTTCTTCCAGGTCGGTTCACAGGGGACTGAGCTGGGCGCATGGGACGCGAAGAAGGGCTCCCGGCATGTGGTGGTGACCACCGAGCAACTCGAGGCCATGCGCGCGGGCGGACCACAGCGCGTGAGCAATGCGACGGGTCTGGGACGGCATTCGGCGCCGCCGTATTTCTGGTCCCCACGAGGCGACGCAATCCTGTTTGTTTCGGGTGGAAGCCTTTACCTCTTCGATCTACACGCCGGAAAATCGAAGCGCGTGATGGCGGGCGAGACGGAAGTCAGTGACGTAAAGTTTTCGCCGGACGGCAAGTGGGTGAGCTTTCTGCGCGAGCATAACCTGTGGGTCGTGGACCTCGAATCCGGCCACGCGCACCAGCTCACTCATGGCGGCAGCGAGCTGCTGCGCGAAGGGGAACTCGACTGGGTCTATCCGGAGGAGCTGGATCTTCTCACGGCCTACTGGTGGGCGCCGGACTCGAGCGCCCTGGCGTTCTTGGAAATGGACGAGAGCAAAGTGGCCCGCTATCCGCTGGTGAATTACCTGGAACTTGAGGCGCCTGTGGAAATGGAATCGTACCCGCAGGCGGGCGGCGCGAACCCCGTGGTACGGGTGGGCGTGGCCAGCGTGCCAGGCGGCGAGACGCGATGGATGGACACGGGAAGCGAAAAGGATATCTATCTGCCGCGCGTCGCCTGGATGCCGGATTCAAGGCATCTGGCCATCCAGCGGCTGAACCGGTCGCAGAACGAACTTGACCTGCTCCAAGCGGACGTTGCGACGGGCCGGACCTCAACGCTGTTCCAGGAAAAAGACAAATATTGGGTAAACGTGGGGGTAGATCCGGTCTTCCTGGACGGCGGCAAGACCTTTCTGTGGACAAGCGAGCGCGACGGCTTCCGGCACATTTACGTCATGGAGGCGAATGGAAAGGAGCTTCGCCAGCTCACTCGCGGAAATTGGGATGTGACCGGAGTGGTCGGGGTAGATGAAAAGGGCGGCATGGTCTACTTCGTCTCGACGCAGAAAACACCACTCGAGCGGCACCTTTACCGCGTGCCGTTGAGCGGAGGAGACATCCAGCAACTGACGCGTGAGGAGGGTACGCACCACGTCGTGATGGCGCCGGGCGCGGCGAATTTCCTGGACACCTATTCCAACTCGCTCCAGCCGCCGCAGCAGTCGGTGCTCCGCGCGGACGGGACCCAGGCGGCCATGCTCAACGAAAACCGCGTGGCTGCTCTGGTGGAATACGGCCTCACCAAGCCCGCCTTCGGCGAGATCCCCGCCGCGGATGGTTCGAAGCTGCTCACGCAAACCATATTGCCTCCGGGATTCAACCCGGCAAAGAAATATCCGGTGCTGGTGTACGTTTACGGCGGGCCGGGGGTTCAGACCGTGGCAAACGCCTGGGGAGGCTCGCGCCTGCTTTGGCTCGAGTTAATGGCGCAAAAAGGCTACATCATTTTTACACTCGATAATCGCGGCGGCGCGAACCGCGGCCATGCGTTCGAGACGCCCATCTTCCACCATCTGGGGGAAATCGAACTCAAGGATCAAATCGTCGGTGTGCATTACCTGAAATCGAAGCCCTATGTGGACGCGGCGCGGATTGGAATCACGGGCTGGAGCTACGGCGGCTACATGACCTGCGTGGCCATGCTCGAGGCGCCTGAAGTGTTCAAAGCGGGGTTTGCGGGTGCGCCGGTCACGGACTGGCG
>DASPSB010000240.1:0-2280 GCA_035624135.1 Candidatus Acidiferrales bacterium
GCCAGCACAATGGCGGGGTCCTCCGACGCCGTGATGTGAAAACCTGCTCTTCGCAGCAGCCCCTGCATTTCGATGTTTTCCTGCAGCATGTACGCCACCAGCGTGCTGAGATGCTCGTCCCGCGCCACCTGGATCAGCCGCCGCACGATCTCCATTCCGATTCCCTGTCGCTGCACCTGGTCGCGCACGATCAGCGCCACCTCGGCCGAATTTGTCCCGTGCAGTTTGCTCATACGCCCGATCCCCAGGATTTCATGCTTGCCCGTGGCCGGATCCGTGCGGTTTGCCAGCAACGCCATCTCGCGGTCGTAGTCCAGGAAACACATGCGGATCAGCCGCTCGTGCGCCACGCGTTGGTCCAGCTTCGCAGCATGGAAATACCGGAAATAGACGCTGCGTTCCGAAATCGCTTTGTGAAAATCCGGCATCAGCGTCTCGTCCTCCGGCCGGATCGGACGAATCACCACCGGCGTGCCCGTTTTCGTCACCCACGGCGAAACATACTGGATCGGGTACGGCCGGATGGCCGGCTTCGGCAGGTCCGCGTCGGCCACGTCCTTGGGGTGCAGCGCGAATCGCGCGTCGAGCGCCAGAACCGATTCCGGCCCCGCAACCAGCGGGTTCACGTCCGATTCCTGAATTACTGGATTCTCGACCACGAGCCGCGAAAAACGAATCAGCGCCAGCTCCAGCGCCGCCAGATCCACCGGCCGCCGCCCCCGCACTCCCCGGAACGCGCGGAAGATTTTCGTCTGCTCCATCATCCGCTGCGCCAGCGTCGAGTTCAGCGGCGGGAGCGCCAGCGCCCGGTCGCGGTACACCTCCACGAACTCTCCGCCCGAACCGAACACGATCACCGGCCCGAACTGCGCGTCCGTTGCGCTTCCCAGAATCAGTTCGTAGCCCGTCGCCCGCGACATGGGCTGCACCGTCACGCCCAGAAAATGGCCCGGGCCCGCCTTCGCCTCCACCGACGTCTGGATCTCCGCAAACGCCTTCCGGACCGCATCCGCGTCCGGCAGATTCAGCTTCACCCCGCCGACGTCCGTCTTGTGCGTCACCGTTTCCGAATGCAGCTTCACCACCGCGGGATAGCCGATTTGTGATGCCGCCTCCGCCGCCTCATCCGCGCTTCGCGCAATGCGCGTTTCCAGCGTGGGAATTCCGTAGAGCGCCAGCAGTTGCTTCGACTCGTACTCCGTCAGCAGCGTCCGTCCGCTCGCTCGCGCCGCCGAGAGCATGGCCTGCGCTTTCACCCGTTCTCCGGCCACCTTCTCCGGCTCTTCCGCCACCACCGGCGTCTCGTAAATCCCCCGCAGGTTGTACGTGTAGCGCCACATCAGCTCGAAGACGCGCGCGGCCGTATCCGGATAGGCGAATGTGGGAATGCTCGCGGCATTCAGCGCCGCCGCTCCCCCCGCCACGTCCTGCCCGCCCATCCAACTGGCCAGCAGCGGCTTGCTGCTTTGCTTCGCGTGATGCGTTACCCGCTCGGCGATTTCGGTGGGATCGGTCATGCCCTGCGGAGTCAGCGCCACGAGCAAGCCGTCGCTCGTCGGGTCCGCCAGCACGACTTCCAGCGCATGCTCGTAGCGCTCGGCGTCGGCATCGCCCAGCACGTCCACCGGATTTCCGCGGCTCCAGTGCGGCGGCAGGAAGCCGCTCAGGGCCTCGATCGTTTGCGGCGTGAGCGCGGCGAGTTCCCCTCCGCTCGCGATCACCGCGTCCGTGGCCAGCACTCCCGGGCCGCCCGCATTCGTCAGAATCGCCAGCTTCGGGCCCTGCGGCCGCGGCTGTTTGCTCAGCGCGTCCGCCAGATGGAACAAATCCGAAATTGCATTCACCCGCAGCACGCCCACGCGCCGGAAGGCCGCTTCGAGCACGTCGTCGCTTCCCGTCAGCGCTCCCGTATGCGATGCCGCCGCTTTGGAGGCCGCCTCCGACCGTCCCGCCTTCAGCACGATCACCGGTTTGCTCAGCGATACCTCGCGCGCCGCGGAGAGGAACGACCGCGCCTCGCCCACCGACTCCATGTAGATCAGAATGCTCTTCGTGTGCGGGTCGTCGCCGAAATAATCGATCAGGTCGCCCCACCCGATGTCCAGCATCGAGCCCGTGGAAACAAAAGTGCTGAATCCCACCTGCTCCACGAAGCTCCACCCCAGAATCGCCGTGCACAGCGCGCCGCTTTGGCTCAAGAACGCCACGTTTCCCGGCCGCGCGATGGCCTGCGCAAACGTCGCGTTCATCCCAATGTGCGGCATCATCACGCCCAGGCAG
>DASPSB010000241.1:0-3759 GCA_035624135.1 Candidatus Acidiferrales bacterium
AAATGGGGGAAAGCGGCGCGACCATCGCGAAACAGCCTAGCAACAGGACCAGCATCCCGGTGAGAACTGGCGCTCGCCACAACGCTCGCGGCTTCCATGTTTCGCGGCTGGATGGTAAGAGGTTCATGGCTCCTCCTTCGCAATGGATTCCAAACATCGTCGTTATTGTCACCCCAAAGCCCCCGCACGAATCCAATCAATCGCCATGGACACCTATCTAGCTCCCATCGAAAAACCCAAGGGCCTGTTTATGAAGCAGGCGTACCGAATGACGCAGAAGAGGTTCGGCAAAGTCCTCACGCCGCTCAAAGTGGTGTACGCGCGGTTGCCGGCGGCTTTCGCCATTTTTTCTTCGAAAATCGCCGAGCTCGACCGCAAGCTCGCGCTGCCCACGGAGACGGCCATGCTCGTCCGCGAGCAGGTCGCGCGCATCAACATGTGCGAGTTTTGCATCGACATCGGCCGCTCCCTCGCCATTCGCGCCTCAATGGACCAGAAGAAGTTCGACGCCATCGGCCAATACCAGACGAGCCCGCTCTTCTCGGAGGCGGAGCGCGCCGCGCTCGACTACGTCGCTGAGCTGACGAGGACGAAGCAGATCCGCCCGGAATCGTTTGCACGGCTGGCAAAACACTATTCCGAGCGCCAGATTTGTGAGATTGCCTGGCTCGTGGCCACGGAGCACTACTACAACCTGGTGAACATCGGGCTGAACATCCACTCCGACATGCTGTGCGACATCGCGAAAAAGAGGAAGGCGGCGGCCGCAAGCGTCTGATTTAACCGTTGCGGGGTCGCCCACCCGCCGAAACGACGCACCAGATTGCCCTGTGCGCCCGGCGCACACCCCCTAGAATCGCTCGAATTTTCGTCCTCGTGGGTGAAGGCTTGGGGCTGCGTCAAGAGGCGCGCCTGGGAAGACGGGTCCCTGCCCCTGGCAGCCGCCTATTGCCCCTGATAGCGATCCAGCCAATCCAGAACTTCTTTGATCAGCAAATCGTTCGGTGGGACGTGGTCCGATTCGAACAGGACGTGACGCTTGTCCTTAGCCGGAGTTCCGAGCCAACGAAACATCGGCTCCTGAGAGGTATCGAACGGGAAGACGGAATCAAATCGGCCGTTGAGCATCAAGACCGGCAGGGCGACGCGGGGAGCGAAATTAAACGGGTCCGCCTCCGGAAGCGGCCTTTCGTCGGTAAATCCTCCCGCCACAAAAATAGCGGTCTTAAAACGGGTCTCCACCGCGGTCATCACCGGACCCACCTCCGAGCCCCAGCTCAGTCCGTAATACACGAGCTTCGTGGTATTCAAGTCTTTGCGCGTCTCCGCGTAGTCGACGGTCCTGCTCAATTCTTTGCGCCACACGATCACGTGATCCCGCCAGGCGGCGGAGGTCTCGTCGCCCACGCCTTCGTCTCCGCCGCGCTCGTAGGTGCCCTCATAAATCGGGTAAATGACCGCGCGCCCGCTGCGCATCAGAAATGTGAACCAGGATAGGAGCATGTCCTGGCTGGAGCGCGTGTGCAGCCCGTCCGAGCCGGGGAACAGAATTACCGTCTCATAAGGCGGAGCGGCATTTCGCGGAAGAAAGAGGATCGCGGCCATGCGCTGGTTCCCGTACCCCGCATCGAACGTTACTTTCTCCCCCTTCCAGCGCGAGTCGCCGTCGTCGGTGGATTCGACCGCGGCGTTCAGCGGAGTCTTGTCGTACGCGTAAAGGCCGCGATAGACGCGAAAAATCTCGTCCGGCACCGGCTTTTCCTTGCTGTAATCCCTCACGCTTGAAACGACGGGATCGGTGGCCTCCTTGGGAACGGGAGAGAGGTATTTCACCAGCCGGAAGCCGTACGTCGCCGCGCGATCGAAGGGTGATTGCGCTTCTGCATTTCCGAACATGTAGGCAGGCTCGCTCCAGGCGCCGCCCCGGATGTAGCGCTTGTCCCCGCTGGCATTCCAGCACCACTCCTTGGCGTTTCCGGCCATATCGTAGGCGCCGTAGGGACTGATGGCCGGATTCGTCCCGACCGCTGCGAGGCCTCGGTCGCTGAAATTGCTCAGCGGGACGAGATACGCCGCCGCCCAGATTCCGGCTGCTTTCCGCCAGTGACGGAGCGTCGGCAAACTCTTCCCCGCGAATTCCGCGAACGCGGCGGCTTCGTACCAACTGACTCCGGTGACGGGAAATTCGGCCTGTCCTTCGGGAAAGTCTCCCAGATCCCACGTGGCGGGGCCCGGCCTGCCGGTTTTGTCGCGGAAGAGTGCCATGGCCTGCTGGAAGTTCAGCGTGCGGCCATCTTTCACAAACGGCTGTTTCCAGTACTCCTCTTTCCTATAGCCGCCGGCATTCACAAATCGCTTGAATTCTTTATTGGTCACTTCCGTCCGGTCGATCAGGTAATCGGGCAGCGGCGGGCTGGACGAGCCAAAAACGGGGCCGTCGTCGGGCACCCGCACCATCCCTTCCGGGATGCTGCCCGTCTTATCCAGCACGAATTTGAGAGTCACACTTTTCTCGTGGTACGGCCCCGGATACGCCCAGCCGGATAGGCCCGAACTGGCGGCCTCCACCGTGATGTATCCGTCCTTCTCAATCCGCCAGCGGAAGAATCCATACGGGATTCTCTTATGCTCGATGGGAGTGCGCCCCAGGTATTCCGAGATGTTGTCCCGCTTGGAGTAGCCGCTCAGATAAACGTCAGCGCCATCCGGGCTACTGTGAATTGTGAAATCGCGAGACGTGGACTCCCAGAGCTTTTGCAACATGGGGTCGGAGGGAATGTACTGTTCCGCTTGCCGGGCGAGGTTGAAGGCGGAGATGAAATCACCTTTATCCACCAGTCGCTCAATTTCCGGCAGGGCCTGCTCCCGCGCCCAGTGGATATGGTCGTAGCGTCGCACTCCGAACCCTGCTGCGACCGCGACAAGCACCAGCAATGCCAGAGCGGTGGCGAGCAGCCCGCGTCTGCGCTTCACCTGGGCGATGGGAACCGCGGTGGTTGATTCCACGATGCGCTGCTGCCGCAGGCCTTCGAGTTCGGCCCTCACCTCGGCGGCCGATGCGTACCGTTTGCCGCGGTCTTTCTCCAGCGCCTTGCGAATAATCCGATCAAGCTCGGCCGGAGTCACCGGGTCGCGTTTCGGCAGCGGCGCGGGTTTCCGGTGAAGAATCGCGTCGAAGACGAGCGCGGAGGTGTCGCCCGGAAACGGCCGCTTACCGCTGGCCATTTCATAAAGCACTGCCCCGAAACTGAACAGGTCCGTACGGGAATCGAGCGGCTCGCCCCGCGCTTGCTCGGGCGACATATACGCCACCGTACCCACCGCGGCCCCGGGATTCGTGAGCGGCTCTTCGGTGGCTCCCACGGTGAGCATCGTCGAAGCGCCCGCCGTCTCAGGCGCGCGATAGTGCTCGTAGGTGAGTTTGGCCAGGCCGAAGTCCAGGATTTTGGCGTGACCACGCTTGGTGACGAAGATATTGGCGGGCTTGATGTCGCGGTGGATCACGCCCTGGCTGTGCGCCGCGTCGAGACCGTCGGCTACCTGAATCGCCAGGCTGATGAGCTCGTCGATCCCGACTGGCCCGCCGCCGATCCGGTGGCTGAGCGTCTGGCCTTCCAGATACTCCATAACAATAAACAATTGCCCGTCGTGTTCGCCGATTTCGTGGATGGTGCAGATGTTCGGATGATTGAGCGCGGAAGCGGCGCGGGCCTCGCGGCGGAAGCGCTCGACGGCCTGGGAATCGCGGGCAACGTCCTG